>NZ_JBSFYR010000031.1:0-81085 GCF_053599875.1 Streptomyces sp. NPDC005151
CGCCGAGTACGAAGCCACCTACTACCTCCAGAACCAGCCAAAACCGCTGGTCACAGCCACAACTTAGAGTCTCTACCGAACCCGGAACGATTCACGGTCTGTCAGCCACCGCGACCAGAAACTGACGTCATTTCTCGTGAACAACCACGACCTTCAAGATCGCCAACTGCTGCCCAAACCGGCAGACATCCGCTGCTGCTTGAAGTGAACGAAGCCAGACCTGACCTGGCATGTCGAGCCGCTGCGCCCGGGACTCCGGCACGAACACCGCGCTCAGTGCCAGGGCGACTACGATGACCGGCGCGTTGACCCAGAACACCGAGCGCCAGCCGATACCCGCGATGAGAGCACCGCCCGTGACAGGACCAGCGGCCATGCTGAGCCCGAAGACCGACGCCCAGACACCGATCGCCTGCGCTCGCTCCTTCGGGTCGGGCATCGCGTTCACCACGATCGCGAGAGCCACGGGACTGAGCATCGACGCGCCGATTCCCTGGAGAGCGCGGGCCGCGATGAGCACGCCCACCGAAGGGGCGATCGCGCAGACCAGCGAGGCTGCGCCGAAAACGACCAACCCGAACGGGAACACCCGTCGGCGTCCAAAGCGATCCGCCAGCGCACCGGAGGAGATCAGGAGACTGGCCAGGACCAGGGTGTAGGCGTCCACCGTCCACTCGAGCCGGCGAGTCCCGGCATCCAGGCCGCGCGCCCGATGGCCGGCAGACCCACGTTGATGATGGTGGTGTCCAGACTCACCAGGAACATGCTCAAGCAGCAGACGGCCAGCACCGTCCAGCGTCTGCGTGCGCTCAGAACGGGCTGCACAGCGTGAGTCGTCGCGGTCACGGCCTACCTCTCAAGTCCGGGAACATCTGTGCGGCCATGCTCGGGTCGGAGGACGACCACCGCCCAGCAGATTTGCGAAGACTGCAAAATGGCCTCCATGGACGAGGAACTGGAGCAGATACTCGACGGCATCGGGCCGCGACTGCGCGCGCTGCGCCGGGACCGCCGACTCACGCTGGAGGCGCTTGCCGCCACGACCGGGTTCTCGGTGAGCACGCTGTCTCGTCTTGAGTCAGGCAAACGGCGCCCGACCCTGGAACTGCTCATCCCGCTCGCGCGTAAGTCGTCCGCGCGAGACCGTCTACGGCCGATCCCGCCCCGGTGACCAGCACAACCCCACCGTCAACAGCGTCATGACCAAGTACACCTGCGCCGCCGCACCCGCTGCACACCGAGTGCGGCGGCCCCGCCTCTCGAGGAGCACCATGAAGGCCCGTCCCCCGGAGAACCCCACACGCAACACCCGTCCACCCGTCGCCCAAGCGGCACTCGGTGTGGGCGTCATCGTGCAGGACGAACAGGGGCGCATCCTGCTCGGCAGGCACCACGGCGGCACCTGGGAGCTGCCGGGCGGGAAGGTCGACCCGACACACGAGTCGATCGCCGCCGCCGCCGTGCGTGAGCTCCGTGAGGAGACGGGTCTCGACGTTCCCGAGGACCGGGTGAGGGTCTTCGCGATGCTCCACGACGTGGTTGCCGGCATCAACCGCGTGACCATGGCCGCCGTCGTATCGGTGCGGGACGCGAACCCGCGGGTGACCGAACCCCATCTGATCAGCGCCTGGCAGTGGACCGGACTCGACGCCCTGCCGGGACCGCTCTTCGCCCCTTCGGCGCAGATCCTTACGGCCTGGCGCCCCGATCTGAACGTCGACCATCCCCCCGCGCACCGCCTGGACATCAGGGCCGCCACCGGAGACGCCTCATGACCTAGGGTCTTTCGTTTGGATCAGGCGAGCCCGGCACGATCCGAACGAGAGGCCCTAGGTCAATTAACCATTTGCCTAGGAGTCATAGGCAAGATTAGCGTTCTCGGCATGAAGGCCGTGACTGAACAGGACATCCGCGCGTCGTTCGTCAATTGCTCGAAGGGAGAGGCGAAGCGTCTGCCGATGCCGCGCGATCTTGCCGAGCAGCCCTGGAACGACCTGGACTTCCTGGGGTGGCGCGATCTCGCCGCGCCGGGTCGCAGCTACATCGTCACCGAGCACGACGGCGAACTGACCGGCATCACTCTCCGGTTCCCCTCCCAGCAGCGGGGTTTCCTGCACCGCAGCATGTGTTCGCTCTGCCTGACCACACACCCGGGCAGCGGTGTCTCCCTGATGACCGCCCCCAAGACGGGCCCGGCCGGGCGGGAGGGGAATTCGGTCGGGGTGTACATCTGCACCGATCTCGCCTGTTCCCTGTACGTACGCGGGAGGAAGGTCCCGGCCTCCGGCGGCCGCTTCAAGGAATCGCTGACGCTGGAGCAGCAGGTGGAACGCACCAGGGCCAACCTCGCCGCGTTCCTGCGCACGCTCTTCGTCTGAGCCCGGTCACGCGGATCCGCCCAGCGGGATCAGCAGGGTGAACGTCGTGGGTCCGGGGCTCGCCAGGACAAGCCAGCCGCCCGCCGCTTCGGCGATCTCCCTGGCCAGTGCGAGGCCGATACCCGTTCCGGTGCCGGTCGTGTGTGAGGTCGCCCTCCGTGACGGCCCGACAGGTGTGGGAGAGGTCCTCCAGGGGTTCGGAGAGGGCGCGGGCCTGGCGACGGGCGGTGAAGACGGCCGCACCGAGGGCGAGCAGGGCGATGCCCAGCAGTGCGAGCCATGCCGTGATCAGGCGTCGCCACACGGCGCCCGTGTCGGAGGAGGCACGCACGACCCCGATCACCCGTTCGTCGTGGGGAACGGGGACGGCCACCACGAGCTGACCACCATCATGAGCGCGTACGAGCTTTCCGGCGGCCGCCCGGCGGACGGGTCCGCCCGCGTCGGCCGGTCCCGTGCCTGCCGCGGATCACCACAGTGCGAGGACACGGCTACCGTCTGGAGACCGACGGTGCCGGTCACGATCACAGCGGAGCATGAGCCGGCCACTTTCGTCTACAGTCCTGTAGACGAAAGTGCTGCGACCGGGCTGCGGGCCCCCGACAAAGGACTCGACTGCCGTGACGGAACTTCTGCAACGCCGCGTCCTGGTCGTCGAGGACGACCACGGGCTGCGCGATGTGCTCGCCCGCGGACTGCGCGAGGAGAACTTCGCCGTCGTGACCGCCGCCAGCGGAGCCGGCGCCCTGCGCACCCTCGACGACCGAGTGGATGCCGTCGTCCTCGACATCGGGCTGCCCGACTCGGACGGCCGGGACGTGTGCCAGGCCATGCGTTCGGCGGGGCTGCAGGCCCCGGTGGTCTTCCTCACCGCGCACGACACGCTCACCGACCGGCTCTCGGGCTTCTCGGCGGGCGGCGACGACTACCTCGCCAAACCCTTCCACCTGGCCGAGCTGGCCGCCCGGATCCGCGCGGCGCTGCGCCGCGCCGGACCGGACCCTGTGGTCGAGCTGGCGGAGCTCCGGCTCGATCCCGTACGCCACCTCCTGGAGGTGCGCGGCAAGCCGGTGGCGCTCACCCCCACCGAGTTCCGCCTGCTGGCCGCACTGATGGCGGCGCCCGGAACCACCGTACGCAGACGGGAACTGCTGCGCGCGGCCTGGCCCGACGGGGCTCAGGTCAGCGACAACACGCTCGACCAGTACCTGACCCGGCTGCGCCGGAAGCTGCGCGAGGCGGACAGCCCACAGGAGATCAGCACCGTACGAGGCATCGGGTACCGACTGATATGAGACGGTTCCGCATCATCGGACGACTCCGCGCCGCACTGCCCCGCACCCTGCGGGGCCGCCTCGCCCTGCTCGCCCTGGCCTCAGCCACCGCCTGGGTCGCCGCGCTCACCGTCGCGTTCAACATAGTCCTCGCCGGACGGCTGAACAGCCAGGCCGCCGACCTGCTGCAGACCCGTGCCGCGGCGGTGGCCGCCACGGTCGAGGCGCGCCCGGACGGCAGGATCGTCGTCCACGAGCCGGCCGACGACCGTGCCCTGGATGTCGGCACGTGGATCTACCGCGGCAGCACGGCCGTCGAACGGCCGAGCGCGCCCGCCGCGCTCCAGCGGCAGGCGGACGGGCTCACCGGCCAGGGCATCAGATACCAGGAGTCGGGCGGCAGGAATGCCTCCCGGCTGTACGCCCTGCCGGTGCGCGCCGGCAACCGGCAGACCGGCACCGTCGTCGTCGCCGTCTCCCTCGACCCGTACCGCAGCACCGCCCGCGCCGCCCTCGCCGGTTCGGCGGTCCTCGGGCTGCTGCTCCTGGCCGGGGTGTATCTGCTCACCCGCACCATCGTCGAGCGGGCCCTGCGCCCGGTCGCCGAGATGAGCACCCGGGCGGCCCGCTGGAGCGAGCTCGGCGCCGCGGAACGCTTCGGCACCGGCCACCGCCCGGACGAGCTCGCCTCGCTCGCCACCAACCTCGACGAACTCCTGGACCGGCTGGCCGCCGTACTGCGCCACGAACAGCTGCAGACCGCCGAGCTGTCGCACGAGCTGCGCACCCCGCTGGCCCGCATCGTGGCCGAGACCGACTGGCTCACCGCCCGGCCACGGGACGCGGCCGGACAGCACGCCTCCCACGAGGCGATCGCTGCCGCAGCCACGAGCATGCGGCACATCTGCGACACCCTGCTGTCCGAAGCCCGCGCCCGCACCGAGCAGCCGCCCGGCCGCTGCCGGCTGCCCGCATTGGCCCATCACGTGGCCGAGCAGTACGCGCAGCAGCACCCCGACGCCCCGCCGCTGTCCGTACGGGGCGGCGCCGACGTCACCGCAGGGGTCTCCCCCGCGCTCGTGGAACGCATGCTCATGCCGCTGCTCGACAATGCCCGCCGCTACGCCGCCACCGCCGTCACCCTGATGTACGCGCAGACCCCGGCCGGTGTCGAGCTCGCCGTGACCGACGACGGCCCGGGTGTGCCCCCGGAGACCGGGGCGGAGGTCTTCGAGCCGGGCCGCCGCGCCGACCCGGACGACGGTCATGACGGGGCCGGTCTCGGGCTGGCCCTCGCCCGGCGGCTGGCCCGCGCGTCCGGCGGCGACATCGAGTGGGACCCGGCCGCCGCCGGAGCGCGGTTCGTGGTCAGCCTTCCGACGGGCTGACGGGAGCGGGCGTCGCGTCCCGCCGGGTCACCGTCAGATAGCTGACGAGTGCCAGGATCAGAACGAGGAAGATCGCGCTGGTGCCGACCGTACCGAGGCCGAGACCGCCGTCGGCGCGCGCCTGGGAGAGGTAGTCGCCGAACGAGGCGCCCAGCGGGCGGGTGAGGATGTACGCGATCCAGAACGCTGGGACGGCGGCGAGGCCGAGCCCGTAGTGGGCGGCGGCCACGGCGGCGATGAGCACGGCGAACAGCACTGCGGACACCCAGTACCCGAGGTCCATCCGCTCCGCCGTGAGGTCGCCCGCCGAGGTGCCGAGTGCGAACGTGAAGAGGATCGCCGCCCAGTAGAACGCCTCACGGCGGACCGTGTGAATGGAGTGGATGGAGAGCGTCCGCTCGCTCCCGTACCAGGCGGCGAACACCGCGACGAGCAGCACGGCGAAGACTGCCGTCGTCGTCTCCAGCGCCACCCCGAAATTGTCCGTGAGGTTGTCGCTCACCAGCGTGCCGACCACGCTGATCAGCACCACGGCGAGCCAGTAGAGCCCGGGGACGTACTTCTTGGCCCGGAACTGGAACCAGAGCGTGCCGATCAGCAGCACGGCCATGATCAGCGACGTGTTCGTCAGCCCCAGACCGAGGTTGTCGTTGAGGAGATCGGCGGCGGTCTCGCCCACCGTCGTGCACAGCACCTTGATCACCCAGAAGTAAACCGTGACTTCGGGGACCTTGTTCAGCATCTGCCGAGCCCCGGCGCGTGCCGGAAACGCAGCTGTTTCGTTCGTCATGAATGGTGAGGCTGGCACGGCGAACCTGAACACATCCTGACTGCTTCTCCACGGCCGGCCCCGGTGCGCCCATGCCCGCTGTCGAGCGTGGCGCGCGGACGGCTTCGCGGGGAGGCCGTAAGGTCCGGGCGCAGCCTCCGGCCCGTTTCCTGGTTCGCCGAGCGGGGCGCCCTTGGGTTCGACGAGTCCGCATGCGCGCCGGCCCGGTCGCGGGTGATCGAGCGACTCGGGGTGCAGGAGGCGCTGCCGAAGCCGGCCGCGCCCATCGACGACGGCGCCCCGCTCCGGCGTCGACGGGCCTGGCATCGTAGGGCCTGCCTTCGGCCTGTCGCTCACAGGCTCGGACGACAGAGTGAGGAGTTCCACGATGCCCACACCCCAGCCGTCTCTGACGATCAGTCAGGCAGATGCGCGCCGGCTGGCCCTCGCGCGACAGCATCTGGCGGCCACCCGCCGGCCGGCGGACCCGGAGGGACTCCGCACCGTCCTGCGGTCGCTGCGCTACCTGCAACTGGACCCCGTCGACGTCGTGGCGCCGAGTCATGAACTCGTCCTCTGGAGCCGCCTGGGCCCACAGGCCGGCACCCATCTCCCCGGCCTGTGGTGGCAGGACCGCTGGCTGTTCGAGTACTGGGCCCACGCCGCGGCCCTCGTCCTCACCGAGGACTACCCGGTGCACCGGGTGACGATGGACGCCTACCCGCCGAAGAACCGGTCGTACACGGCGGGCTGGATGGAGGCCAACGACCGTCTTCGCACCCATGTGTTGGACCGTCTCGGCGAAGGTACTCCGCTTCCCACCAACGCCTTCGAGGACTGCGCGGTGGTGGACTGGCCCTCCACCGGCTGGACTGCCGGCCGCAATGTCGAGCGGATGCTGACGTTCCTCTGGCTGCAGGGCAGGATCATGGTGGCCGGCCGCACAGCGGGGCAACGGCTGTGGGGTCTCCCGGACGCCTGTCTGCCGCCCGACGCCGACCGGAAACCGGTGTCACCGTCGGAGATGGTCACCACGGCCACGGAGCACACCCTGCGCGCCCTGGGGATCGCGCGCCCGCTGGACATCAAGCAGTACTTCCTGCGCGGGCAGTACCCCGGCCTGCCCGAAGTGCTCCGAACTCTGAAGGAGCAGGGCCGTGTCGTGACGGTGCGGATCGACGACGGTGGCGGCCCCGCGTCCGAGACGTGGTACGTGCACCGCGATGCGCTGGGCGACCTGGAGTCGATCCGGGCGGGCGAGTGGGAGGGACGCACCGCGTTGCTCTCCCCGTTCGACAACCTGATCAACGACCGGCGCCTCACCGAACGGCTGTGGGGCTTCGCCTTCCGTAACGAGATGTATGTACCGAAGGCCAAACGGGAGTACGGCTATTACCTGTTGCCGATTCTGCACGGCGACCGCCTGGTCGGCCGGGCCTCCCCGCGCTTCGACCGGAGCCGAGGGGTCCTGACCGTCGAGGGTCTGTACCTGGAGGCCGACGTCAAACCGACGGCAGTGCTGCGCCGGGCGGTCACCGCGGAGCTCGCCGAACTGGCCACCCTCATCGGCGCCACCGACGTCGCGTACGGCGACACGATGCCCGAACGGTGGCGTTCCGTGCTGCGACGGTCCTGAGCCCGGCGCTGCCCTGCCGCAGCCGGCAGCCTCGGCCCGGCCGGCCGCCACTCGGCCGGCCCCCGGGGAGCCGGTGGTGACGGTGGGGCCATGAACAGCCAGGACGGGTGCGCCACACACGGAGAAGGCGGTACCGGATTTCTCCGATACCGCCTACGACCTGTTCGGAAACAAGTCGGGACGACAGGATTTGAACCTGCGACCCCTTGACCCCCAGCTTTTACCAGGATCTCGTTCGCCTTCTTGACCTCGGCCAGGTCGCGACGAACGCGCCGCAGCTCGTCGCTGGTCAGCGCGCCAGAGGGCCCCTACCGCTTGCTCATGGTGCTCTTGCCACTCACGATCTGGACGGCTTCCTCCGGGACTCAACCGTCCCAGTATCAGGTTGCCCAGTTCAGCGGGGGAACTTCACAGTGTCGGTTCGTCCCACTGATCCATCAGGATGTCGCCCACGGCGCCACAGAGCCCGGCTGCGGCGTCGTCCAGGGACTGTTCGGTCCAGATGACCTTGCCGCGGGCGGTGTACCGGGTGCCCCAGCGCTGGGCGAAATGGGCGACGAGGAACAGTCCTCGGCCGCCCTCGTCGGTGGTGGCTGCCCGGCGCAGGTGCGGGGAGGTGCTGCTGCCGTCGGCGACTTCGCAGATCAGGCTGTCACGGTCGTGCAGCAGGCGGAGCCTGATGGGTTCGGCGCCGTAGCGGATGGCGTTGGTGACCAGTTCGCTGAGAATGAGCTCGGCGGCGAAGGCGACCTGGTCCAGGCCCCAGGTCTCGAGCTGGCGGGCGCAGGCAGCGCGGATGGGGGCGACAACAGCCGGATCGGAGGGCACGTCCCAGTCGGCCACCCGGCCCGGGTCCAGCAGCCGGGTGCGGGCCACTATCAGGGCGATGTCGTCGCTGGGGCGGGCAGGCAGCAGGGCGTCGAGTACCGCCTGACAGGCCTGCTCCGGGGTCTGGTCGGGGTGTGCCAGGGCATCTCTCAGGAGTTCGAGGCAGGTGTCGATGTCGCGGTCGCGGTCGCGGTCCGCGATGAGTCCGTCGGTGTACAGGGCGAGCCGGGAGCCCTCGGGCAGGTGCAGTTCGGCGGTTTCGATCGGCAGGCCGGAACCGAGGCCGAGCGGTGGTGAGACGGGGACGTCGGGGAAGGTGACGGTGCCGTCGGGGTGGACGAGGGCGGGTCCCGGATGGCCGGCCCGGGCGATGCTGCAGCGGCCTGAGACCGGGTCGTAGATCGCAAACAGGCAGGTGGCACCGGTGATGCCTTCGCTCTCACCCTCGGCGGTCTCGCTCTGGTCAATGTGGGCGACCAGCTCATCCAGGTGGCTCAGGAGCTCGTCGGGGGACAGGTCGAGGGCGCAGAAATTGTGGACGACGGTGCGCAGGCGGCCCATGGTGACGGCCGCACGCAGGCCGTGCCCGCCGACATCGCCGACGACCAGGGCGACGCGGGCGCCGGGCAGGGGGATGACGTCGAACCAGCCCCCGCCCACCCCGGCCCGAGCGGGCAGGTAGCGGTATGCCACCTCCAGGGCCGACTGGTCGGGCAGGGCGCGGGGCAGCAGGCTGCGCTGCAGGGTGACCGCCATGGTGTGCTCGCGGGTGTAGCGGCGGGCGTTGTCGATCGCGACCGCCGCGCGGGCGGCCAGTTCCTCGGCGAAGGACAGATCCTCCTCCGCGAAGGAATCCTTCTCCGAGCGCCAGAAGTCGACCATCCCCAACACCACGCCGCGGGCCTGCAACGGCACGGTGATCAGCGAGTGGATACCGAAGTCCAGGACGCGCCCCGCCCGCTGGGGATCCTGCGCCCGCCAGCCCGGCGCTGCACGCAGATGGGGCTCCCACACGGCGTGACCGCTCTGCAGCCCTTGGGCCTGCGGCATCGTCGGCAGGAATGTGATCCTCTCACCCACCGGGTACAGCGGGTGGTCGTCCCGGACGCCGCGCACGGCGGTGCGGTGCATGGTCAGGCTTGCGCCGTCCGGCTCCTCACCTCGCTGGACGGCATCCAGCAACTCGACGGTGACGAAGTCGGCGAACCGGGGAACCGCGATCTCAGCCAGTTCCTCGGCGGTCCGCACCACATCCAACGTGGTGCCGATCCGCACCCCGGCGTCGTAGAGCAGTCGCAGGCGTTCCTGTGCCATCTCAGCCCGGCCCGCCAGTGCGCGCAGCTCAGTGGTGTCCCGCAGTGTCGCCACGCTCCCGGGCGGCCCCCCGTGCGGGGCGGTCGGCCGCAGGTTGACCGCCAGCAGCCTCTCCCCCGCCAGGATCACCTCGTCGGTGGCCGCTCGGCCAGAGGCCAGCAGCGTGGCAGTACGCGGGGCCAGGCCGAGCTCGGTGACTCGCCGGCCCGCCACGTCCTCGGGCAGATCCAGCAGTCGGCACGCCTCGTCGTTGGCCAGCAGCAACCGCCCCTCGCCACTGATGACGAGCACGCCTTCCCGAACCGAGTGCAGGACCGCGTCGTGGTGCTCGTACATCCGCGTCATCTCAGCCGGATCCAGACCGTGCGTCTGTCGCCGCAGTCGCCGGCTCACCAGCGCCGACCCGCCCGTGACAAGTACCAGCCCGCCGACGGCGGCACCGAACAGCAGCGGCAGCTGTTCCACCACCCTCTCGTTCACGCTCTTGACCGTGATACCGACGGACACCAGCCCGACGACCTTGTCGTCGGTGTCGAAGACGGGGACCATCGTGTCCACGGCGCGGCCGACTCCGGGCGTGTTGTAGGTGGCTTGGTGCACCTTGCCGGCGAGCGCATCCGCGTAGGAGCCGACGACGTGCTTGCCGATCAGGTCCGGGTCGGGGTGGGTCCAACGGATACCGGCCGGACTGAACGCGATGACGTAGTTGACCTTGGCCAGCTTCCGGGCTTCTTCCGCACGCGGCTGCAGCAGTGCACTGGGGTCGGCGGATTTCATGGCTTGCAGCGTCCCCGGGGCGTGCGCAAAGGTCTCGGCGCCGACGAGCGAGCGCTCACGGGCCTCCTGCAGGCTCGCACTCCGGGCCTGTAGTGCGAGGGCCGCCACCGCAGCGACGACGAGCAGCATGACGACCGCCACCTGCAGGATGAAGACCTGGCCCGCGACGCTGTGCACGCTCAGCACAGAGGGCAGGCGTGCTGGCGGCCGATGCGGGGCCTCGTGGTCGTCCTTGGGCCGGGCCGGCTGCCCGATTCCTGGACGCCGGGCCTCACGCCGACGACTCCGCGTACGCCACCCGGTGAGGGGACGGGAAAACGGTACGAAGGATCGCCAAATTTTAGGTATATCCACATTTCTAGTATTGGTGGCCCCCAGTAAGCCAGCACGCTGCACGACCGAAGGGTGGTGGCTGCCGATCCGACGCCCCCACGGCAAGGTGCGGCTGCTCCCGTTCCTGCCGTGGCCGGAACGGAAGGCTGTCCTGGCCGGGCCGCTGGAGCGGGTAGCCCAATGGCCCGTCCACCTGCCGGAGGGGCCGCACGGCAGATAGACGGGCGGTACTGGGGTGGGGAGGGGAGGGGTCAGTGGGTGAGCCGCGCGTCGAGCTTGTCCTGCAGCCAGGTGTGGAATTCGCCGATGTGGTGCTCGCTGGGCACCAGGACACTGTCAACGCTCTCGCAAAGTTGAACACCTGCGAGTCCCGGAAAATTGACCCCCGGGGTCGTACGGGCTGGTCGAGGCACCGCCCTCGACCGGCCACCATTGGCGCATGGAAGACGACCTCCCGACCGTGACGGTGCGCCTGTGGCGTGCGGATGCCATCGTGCTGTTCGACTGGCTCGCGAGCACGGACCTGGACTCGGTGCCGGGCGCCCATCCCGCTCAGAAACAGGCCCTGGCCGACTTGCTGTCGCGTCTGGAGTGGGCCGCGGACACCGATGTGACCGGGGCGACTGCCGAGGAGGTCGCCGCAGCCCAGCAGGAGGTCGCCCGGGACATGGGCTGGTAACTCAGCCGTGCTGGGTGCGGTTCTCCTTCGCCAGGAGCTCGCGTCGTCAGATCGCCCGGGTCCGGTACGAACCCGCCGACCGGATCTGGCTCGCCGCGCTCTCTCGGCTTATCCCGCACGACCGCTGGCTCCAGGTCTTCACGGTCACCCCCACCACACTGCTGCGCTGGCATCGTCAACTCGTTGCGCGGAAACGGACATTCGCACCGAGAGGTCGCCCTGGTAGATCGTCCACCGCACCCACCGTCAAGCAGCTTGTCCTGCGCCTGGCCAAGGAGAACAGCACCTGGGGCCACCGCCGCATACAGGGCGAACTCGCGCGCCTTGGCTACCCGATGGCCCCGTCCACGGTCAGGCAGATCCTGCACGCCGCTGGCATCGACCCCGCCCCGGCCACCGTCATCGACCTCCAGGCCCACCGGATCCGACCACGGCCCGTCCTCGGCGGCCTGATCAATGAGTACCGCCACGCTGCCTGACCGAATGGCATCGCCGCAGCGCACAGCATCGAATCATATTTTCGAGCGGCACAGGCAGTTCGGGGACGTGGACGATGGTGTCCACGCCGGCGCCGCCCAGGACGAGGACGTCGGTCTCGGTGCTCATGGAGGTCGGGTGCTTCCTCTCGTCGACTCAGAGCCTGTCGGGTGACCTCTGATCGGGCGGCCACGCCCTGGCACGCACGCTTCCCGCGTTGCCGAAATGCCCTAGTAGCTCCTTCCCCAAGCTCTCAGCTTCGTTCGAGCAGGGGAGACCCCATCCGAGGACCTTCCAGCGCCTTGGAATCGCACGCACCAGACCGCGTCCGCTTTCCGATCGAAGGTCACCCGACAGGCTCTCAGGGAGCTGAGAGAGTCAAACAGCCCGCCACACACATGGCAACAAGTTGCAGAAACTTTCCGCAACTCCCTTTTCGCCGACTGGGATCAATGTCGCTCAGGTCACGTCCCGCCGGTTGACGAACAGGCAGGAGAGGCCGAGGCACACCACCACGTACGCCGCGAGTACCAGGCTCGCGGACAGGGGGCCCGAAACCGAGACGACCCCGGGAATCGAGGTGCTCGGCTTGCCGGACGGATCGAGGGCGGTGGCGAGCGACCCGGCGCTCGGTCCGATCAGCAGCCGTTGCACCCACTTGAGGGCGGGAAGGGTGCCGGCCAGTCCGGAAACGAGGTTCTCCAGAGCCAGCAGCCAGAGCAGGCCCACTCCGATGGCCGCCCCGGTACCGCGCAGCAGGATCGACAGGAAGATGCCCAGGCTCGCCGCGGCCATGCTGATCAGCCAGACGGCGCCGATTCCGCCCAGCAGCGTGGCCGCGTCCGGCCAGTGGGCGGGGCGGCCGGTGAGTGCCGCGACGAGCCCGCTCGCCCCCGCGCTCGCCGCCAGCACCAGCACCGTGACGCACAGGACCGCCACCGCTGCCGCCATGGCCTTCCCGAGTACCGCCGAGCTCCGGCCGGGTCCTTGGACCAGAAGGGTGCCCCAGGTGCCCCACCGGTACTCCCCGCCGACGAGGACAGCACCGAGGATCAGCATCAGCGCGCTGCCGAACATCGGGTACAGGTCGACTGTGCCGGACAGGAACTTGTCCGGCAGCACGCCGCCGATCAGCTGCTCCGGATCACCCGCCGAGCCGACCGGCCGGTTCCTGATGGCCAGCCAGACGATGTACGGCACCACCATGCCGAAGGCCACCGCCAGGCCGGCCCATGCCCCGCCGACGACCCAGGCACCGGGACGCTTGCGTGTCGCCAGCAGTTCGGCCCGAAAGACGCCGTTCAACGGCCCACCACCTCCATGGATTCCGGTCCGGTGGGCCGGTGGCCCTCCACCAGGTCGAGGAACACGTCCTCCAGGGAGAGGACCTGCTTGCGCAGTTCGCTGACCTCCAGCCCGTTCACCACCAGCAGCCTGTTGACGGCGGCCGCCTCACGCGGGTCGACGACCACGCGCAGCTCCCCGTCGCCGACGGTCGCCGAGCGGACCGCCGGCAACTGCCGTACGAGCTCTGCGGCACGCTCGGGCGAGTCCACGGTCACCGTCAGACCGCCCTCGCCGACCCCTCGGCGCAGCTCGGCCACCGTTCCCTCGGCGATCAGCCGGCCGTGCCGGATCACGCCCACCCGGTCGCACAGATGCTCCACTTCGGCCAGCAGATGGCTGGACAGCAGCACCGTGCGGTTGTCCCGGCGCAGTCCGGTGATCAGCTCGCGCATGCTCGCCATGCCCTCCGGATCGAGGCCGTTGGTCGGCTCGTCGAGGATGAGCAGAGCGGGGTCCTTCAGCAGCGCGGCGGCCACCGCGATGCGCTGTTTCATGCCGAGCGAGTACGCGCGGAAGGCGACATCCGCCTTGGCCGTCATCCCGACTTCTTCGAGAACCTGCTCGATGCGGGCCGTGGGTACGGACGCGTAGCCGGCCAGGACGCGCAGATTGTCCCGGCCGGACAGATGCGGATACAGGGCCGGTGCCTCGATCAGTGCTCCCACCCCGCGCAGGCTGCTCCGGGTCCCGGCGCGGTGGCCCAGCACCGTGGCGGTCCCCGAGGTGGGCCGGATCAGTCCCACCAGCATCCGCATGGTGGTGCTCTTCCCGGACCCGTTCGGTCCGAGGAATCCATAGACCTCGCCGCGCCGGACCGTCATGTCGAGGTCGAACACACCGGTTTCCGGGCCGTACCGCTTGGTCAGCCCGCTGGTGCGGATCGCGATGCCGTCGCCGCTGTCAGGCATCGGCGGCCTGCCGTTCACCGGAGCGGCCTCGCGCGGCCAGCCCGAGGATGCCGGCCGCCACCACGGACTCCACGGCGAGGATCACCACCGCCCACACCGGGCCCGTCCAGCGCTGAAGGGTGCCGAACCACACCCACATCAGCGCGCAGTAGGCCGCCACGAGGAGCAGGAGCGAGGTGATGCCGTAGATCGCGTAGGCGCGTGCGTCGCGGGGCGGGTAGGCGCTGAGCTGTGCCCGGGCGGCGGAGTCGCGCCGGCGCAGTCGCAGCCGCCAGAACCGGTAGGACTCGCGGCGCAGGTCGACGATGTTCAGCGAGTGGGTGAGCATGACGTAACCGTCCGATCGCAGAACCGGCAGCAGACTCATCACGGCGGCTCCGCTGCCGAACAGCAGCAGCCCGGCGGCGAGCGAGCGCCCGGGCACCCCGTCACGGGCCAGCAGCCACCAGGCCAGCACCGGTACGAGCGCCAGCAGACTGACGAAGACGCCCGCGAACGCCGTGCCCACCCGGGCCCTGCGTCGGTGGAAGAGCACGATGTCGTCCGTGCGGCAGTAAGGGGTCAGCATCGGAAACCGCCAGCTGAGCCCGATCTCGGTGACCGTGCCGCCGAAATGGCGGCAGGTCACGCCGTGGGCGAACTCGTGCAGCACGGTGATGCCCCAGAACAGCAGCATCGACAGCGGCACGGTGATCACCCAGGACCTCTGGTGCGTCGCCTCGTGGGTCAGGGTGGACAGGTGCGTCCAGACGAACACCTGCAGACCGGCCACCAGGACGAACGCGGGGATCAGGAACGCCGCACGGAAGGCGAACGCCAGCCGGGTGGCCAGAGCGGCGCACAACCGGTCGGGGCGCAGCATCACCCAGCGCCGGCGCAGCCGGCTCTGCCGCGCCGACTCCTTGGCCTCGTGGGCCTGTCTGAGCTTGTCCAGGGCCGCGTCGTCGGCGTATCCGTCGAGCAGTTGGTAGCGGCCGAGCATGGTGAACATCTGCTGCCAGTGTGCGGGCCCGAGCCGGCGGTCGTAGGTGTCGGTGTAGCTGCGTCCGATGTCCTCGAGGGTGTGACCGCCGTCCATCAGCCCCATGATGAAGTGCTCACGGGGGCCGACCCGGTAGTAGCAGCCGGTGCGTGCGTCCTTGACGTGGTGCACGGTCTTCGGGCCGGAGCGCAGGGCGGGGCCGAGTACCACCTCGGGCCGGAGCCGGGGCCGGTCGTAGGCCGTTCCGGTCACCGCAGCGCCTCCTTGGGTGCCATGTCGGACAGCGCTCTGCAGATGACGTAGGAGAGATAGATCTCGTCCAGGATGCTCACCCCGAGCCGGTTGTTGGTCATGTGGACGTAGGAGCTGAGCACGATGGCCAACGCGTCCTGCGGGTCCGGTACGGCTCCGTCACGGAACGTCAGGTGTCCGGCGTCGGCCAGTTTCAGTACGCGGTCGCGGAGTTCGGCGCAGTGGGCGAGCCAGGACCGCTCCAGCGGGGTGGGCGACGCCGCCACGTCGCCCCAGGCACTGTCGCGCACATGCCGCAGCCGGGGCACCAGCCGGTCCTTCATCCGCTCGTAGGAGCGGTCGAAGCGCTCGTGCTGGCTGTCGCTCGGCTCCTGGTACGAGGTCTCCCACATGGTGCGGTAGCGGACGAGGAACTGGGCCACCGCGTCCTCGTCCCGCAGCAGGGCGAAGCACAGTCCTGCCGTCAACTGCGCGGCCTGGCCGAGCAGTACGGTCCGCACATGCACGTTGGTGGTCTCCAGCAGCGCCATCACCGTCTCACTGGACTCCTGGAAGTGCCACTCGGCCAGCTCCATGCCGGCCGGGCCACCATAGCGGTCCAGCTCGCGTTCATAGGCGAGGGGCGCGACGCTGTTGTTGTCCCGGAACGGCATCTCGCCGTCGGCGCCGTAGCGTTCGTTCCAGCGTTCCTCGGTGTACTCGGCGAGGAACATGTTCTTGTAGAGGTCGCCGCTGGAGTTGCGGTCCTCCTCGTAGAGGGCGGGGCGCTCGCGCAGGTACGCCTCCAGCCTCTCCCGCGCCGCGCGGGCGACTTCGCCGGCTGCCGAAGCGTCGGCCGGCAGCAGACGCAGCCGGATGTGCGGGCCCTCCAGCCAGTAGCGGATGAAGAACCACGAGCGCAGCAGGCTCCGTTCACTCAGGCGTGACATCAGCGGCCGTATGCAGTGCACCAGTACCGGGTTGGCGTTCGCGGCGTAGAAGACGTGCAGGCTGATCCAGCCGTCGCCGTCCTGCTCCGTGTCGACGGTGCCGCCGTCGTTCGATCCTCGCCTGCCGTCCATCACCGCTCCGTATCCGTTCCGTTGACGCCGTCGAGCTGGACCGTGAGTTCGGTGACGTACCGGTGCCGGCCGTCGCGCAGCCACATCTGGTCGGGGCCGGGCAGCATCTCCGTGAGCACCACCGCCGAGGCGCTCTTGCGGACCGCGGTCTCCAGCAGCCGGACGCACGCGTAGGAGTCGAAGTCCACGTACTGCGGCTTGTGTTCACCACCCAGCGAGGCGAACACATGACGCGGGAGCCCCGCGTCGCGCTGCCATTCCCGCCACGCCAGGAACCACTCCTCGTCCGGCTGTCCGGCCACCGCCGGCGGCAGCTGGTCGGCGGCGAACCGCCAGGTCTTGCGCTGCAGCACCACATTGCCGAGCCGCACACGGGGGAGGACACCGCTCGCGCCCTCCTGGACGCCGGTGCCCTCCCACAGGTCGAGCTGGACCATGGTGGTGCAGGAGAAGTTCAGCAGCACCTGCTGCACCTCGGGCAGCGCCATCGGCAGCAGGAAGCCGAGGTAGACGGGGATCACCTCGACGCCCAGACGGCGGGAGCACAGCCGCAGCCGGTCGGTGGCCGCGTCGTGCTCGACGACCAGGTCCTCCACCGGGATCCGCTCGTGCGGCGGGCGGAAGCTGGTCTCTCCGGGGCAGACGATCTCGTAGGGGGTGACGACCGGGTGGAGGTTCAGGTTGGTCGCGTCGTAGCCGCCCTTGAGCTCGGCGAACACGGCTCCCTCCGGTACGGCGTCGTCCAGCGAGCGGCGCAGTGACGCGGTGAGGGCGTCGTCGAAGCAGTGCGCGAACCGGGAGAAGAGCAGGGTGAGTCCGGAGTAGACCCGGTTGACGACCACGACGGGGTCCTCAGTGCCGTTCTCGGCGAGCTGAAGGAAGAACGACAGCGACCGCAGGTCCTCCGTCCGCGGCAGCAGCTCCTCCACGGTGGCCAGGAAGTCCTCGTCGAGCTCGACGTCGGCTCCCCGCGCGCGGGCTCCGCCGTACCGGACTCTCATCTCCTCGGCCACGGCGGCGCGGGCGCGGTCGATGCCGGCGATCTCCTCCTGCCGGAACCAGTTGTCGTACGGACGCAAGGTGGTGCCGTCGAAGCGCTGATGGCGCATCAGGCGCTGGTTGTAGTTGTCGTAGAAGTCCTGGTTGAACTGGTGGGCGAAGGACAGGAAGTCCTCGCAGCGGCCGCCTTCGCCGTAGCGCGCCCGGAAGAACCCCTTGGTGACGAGCCTGCGTACCGCGTTCCCGTCGAACGCCGGGAGGATCCGGGCCAGTTGGCGCAGGCCGGGGGTGAGCTGCCGGGTCCATGCCGAGGCGTCGCCGGTCACCGCCAGCCCGGACAGTGTGGTGTCCTCATAGACCAGGGTGCGCAGGACCGGTGTGTCGTCGCGGCCCAGCAGGCGGTGCGTCTCGGCCACCGACTCCTTCACGTGGGCGAGCAGTTCACGCCTGCGGGCCAGTCCGGCCCCGGCGAACCGTTCGACGTCCGCGCCCATCCGCTCGACGAGCGTCGCGATGTCGTCGGCCCAGCTCGTCCCCATTCCCCGTAGCCCGCTTCGGTAGGTGGAGACCGGGTCCGGGTCGTGGATGTCGATGTGCAGATCCGGCACGACGAGCAGGCCGAGCCTGAGCAACTGGGCGAGATACCGCTCCACTTCCGGCTCGGGGCGCTTGGCGTCCATCGCGCACAACTGCCGTACGGCGTCCTCGAACCGCAGCGTCGTGCCGTCGCCGAACAGCTTGAGCACATCGGCGAGTGCTTCTCCGCCGGGCAGGAAGAACAGGCTCTCGTGGACCGCGTCCAGGGTGACCGCCGCGTCCGCGTTGCCGTCGGCGCCACGCAGCCTGCGCAGGTAGCGGACCCGGTCCTGGTACACCTGCGTTCCGCTGGTGGCCCGGACCGGCAGGTCATGACGGATCCGGGGGTTCGTGGTCAGCAGTTCCGAGAGTCTGGCGAGTACCGCGATGTTCAGCCGGGTGCTGCCCCGCTTCTCCCACCCGTCGACGGACGCGACGAGCGGCCGGCCGCCGGCCTCGGCGAAGTGGCCCGCGGACACCGCCGTCAGGGTGCTGAACGGGCTGGTCTTGCACGCGGTGCGCAGCAGGTACTCCAGCAGTGACCGTTCGATGCGCCTCTCCCGCTTGCTGAGCGGGCCGTCGGCGCGGTGCAGGTAACCGTCGAGATACTCGTCGAGCGACGGGGACGACAGCTGGATGCCGTGCCGCAGGTCCGTCTCCGTCGCCGCGCGCCGCAGCTCCCGCCGGGCCGCGGCACTCTCCTCGGCCAGGATGCCGGAGCCGGTCCGCAGCAGCGCCCCGTGCCGCTGCCGGTCGGCGGACCACTCGCGCAGCTCGGCGAGTTCGGTGGCCGCAAGCAGCGGCTCGGCTGCCGCCAGGCCGCGTGGCGCACGGGCGTTGAAGACGTCGCGGCGCAGGTTGATCAGCGTCCGGCGGGCCGCCGGGTCGTCGAGGCTCTGTGCCACCCGCTCCTGCAGGAAGTCGGCGAGCCGGGCCCCGCGCTCGCGCAGCCGCCGCCGCGCGTCGAGCACGCCGTCCGCCCACGCCGCGCTCGCGGGAGTGGCCAGCGCGGCGGCGGTTTCGAAGGGGAGACCGCCGACGCGCAGCATGAACCTCGGCACCAGGTGCCACCGCACGTGCTCCGCGCTCTCGTGGTCGGGCAGGGTAGCGGCCGACGCCACACGTGACGTCGGCGCCGGCAGCGCGCTGGATTTCACGAATCAGCCCTCTCAGACCAGCCGGTAATCGAAGTCCGCGCTGTCCGCGCGTTCGTGGCCGAGCAGGACGAAGAGGAAGGTTCGCTCGTCCCCGTCGTCGAGGCCGGCCCACTCGTCGATGGCGATGTTGTCGAAGCCGAGCACCGCCCCGCAGCCGACGCCCAGCGCGGCAGCGGCGGTGTAGGCCGTCTGCGCCACCGCGCCCACCTCGGAGTTGAGCACCCGGTAGCCGCGGCTGCCGTAGGCGTCGAGCGTGCTGCGCCACCGTCCCGAGATCGCCAGCACGGCGCCGACCTGCTCCAGGTTGTAGTTGCTCAGGTAGTAACTGTGTTGCAGCTTCTCGGCGAGCGGCATTTCGCACACCACACGCAGCCGGTGCCCGCCGCCGTCGTAGCGGTAGGTGCCGCTGGGCAGCCCGGCGACCCGGTTCGCCAGTACGTACAGCCCCGTCAGCCCCACGTCGTCGGGCACCACGTCCGAGACGTACCGCTGCCCCGACACCGTGCCGGCCAGCACGGTCCCCAGTTCGTCGAGGCCGAGCGGGCGGGAGCGGGTGAACGAGCCGAAGCTGGTCCGGCGGGAGCGCAGCGTCTCGCCGATGTCCGGGCCCAGCCGGTCGGTCAGCGGCTCGGGAAGTACGACGTCCTCGCCCCCGACGGGCGGGACCGGTACGAGTCCGCGCGCCGCCTCGGGCTCCGGGCGCTCGCGGCGGTCCGCCAGGACCGCATGGTGCACCTGCTCGACCTGCTCGAAGGTGCGGGTTCGCGCCGACCTCTCGAAGCTCGGCCGGTCGATCAGACCGACCGGGCCGTCGCGGTCCGCCGGACCGGTCGCAGGGCCGGCGGGCCCGCCGAACGGCAGCGGGACCACGGCCAGCGCGCACTCCTGGTCGGTTTCGAGTCCCAGCAGCCGGTTCAGCCGTTCGTCGTCGAACCACAGCACGCGGGTGAGGCGTCGGCCCGTGCCCCGCGCGATCAGCTCCCAACTGCCCAGCAGCGCACCGGCGTCCTGGGTCACCACGTGGTAGCAGAAGCTGTTGTACTTGAAGGAGTTCTTCCAGAACCGCACGGTCACCACGAGGAAGCCGTCGGACTCCCCGGCCCCGGTCCCGGTCCCGTTCCCGGACTCGCACGCCGCGCGCACCTCATCGGTGAGATCACCGGCCAGCAGGCGCTCGAAGCCATGGTGCGCCGTCGAGTAGTGGTAGACGCCGGGGGTCAGTGGACCACCCGGCCCGGCCACCCAGTACACCTCCAGCGGGTACATCCCGCCCCCGGATGCGGTACCCCTCCCCCACAGCGCCTCCGGGTACAGCGCCCGCACATGGCTGTCCTGGTTCCAGCTCACCCGCAGCCTGCGGTCGAGGACGCCGTAGGACAGCCGCAGCAAGGCGGCGAGCGAGTCGAGCGTCCAGGGCGGGCCCTGGCCGGCGGGCGGTTCGCCGAGGAGTACGTCCGCGGCGCAGGCCAGCGGCAGGCCGGTGCCCGCCGGCAGGGGGAAGCGCCGCACCCCCAGGTAGGTCTTGTGCCGGGAGGGCTGGTCCTCCCAGTCGGGGGTGAATCCGACCGGCTCCATCGGCTCCCGGCCGCGCCGGAACACCGACTCCACATAGTCGCTCACGACCTGCGTGCGGTTCTCGGACACGGGATCTCCTTCTTCGGCCGGGGCTGGCGCCGGCGGGGACGGCTCACGGAAGGCAGCGGGTACAGCTCACGGGAACGGGTGCGGCCTGCGGTTCAGCCCCGTGGGACCGAACCCCTCGTCGCGGGCGTGGATCTCCGCCAGCGCGCCGTCGAGGTAGGCCTTCAGCCGCGGGTGCTGCAGTACACGCTGCCGCTCCCAGCCGAAGTCGATCGGCACCAGTCCCGGCGCCAGCACGCTCAGCGTGCGGATGCCGGTGCCGTCCTGCTCCGGACAGGTCTGGTCCACCGCGACGACGTCGCTGCCCACCTCGCGCAGCCGTTCCATCACGAACCGCGCGTCCTCGGCCAGGTCCAGGCTCTCGGGCCGCTGCGCGAGCCACGGGCCGTACAGCTCGTCCATCGACCGGGGCGGCGCCGCGTCCAGCAGGAAGTCGACCGCCGGTGCCATCTCCGGCAGGCCGTACAGCAGCGCGTGGTGGGTGAGTTCGTGCACCCGGTTGTAGTCGGTGACCATCGCGCGCAGGTCGGGCAGTTTCGCCTCCACCCGCTCGTCCATGCCCGGGATGTAGGAGGCGGTCTCCGCGATCGCCGCGCGCACCGCCTCCACCGGGTCGAGGCTCGCGCCGGCGGCGAAGCACAGCCGGCCCATCCCGCCGTCCAGCCGCTCGGCCACCGCCATCACCGCGGGCACCGGGACGTCCACGCGCATGTCGAACAGGCGCATCCGGTAGCCGAGCCTCGCGACCCGGTCCAGTACGAACTGGACCTCCTCGTCGACGACGGTCGCCTGGTCGATCTCCGGAAGCTTCGCCGCGCCGTACCAGCACAGCAGGAACGCGTCGCGCTCGATGAGTTCGAGCATGCCGTGCAACAGCGCCTCCTCGACACTGCTTCCGCTGGCGCAGCCGTTGGAGCACTCCTGGACGAACTTCCGGTCCGGGCGGCGGTCCAGGTAGAACACGAACTGCTCGGGCACCAGCAGCGGCCGCTGCTCACCGAACGAGTAGCCCCAGACCCAGTGGGTCGGGGTGTCCGGATGGTAGGGCTGGTAGTAGTCGTTGTGTCCGACGTAGAACTCGGGACGGTACGAGCCCATCGTCGCGGGGTCGAGGGCCTGCGGCGCCAGTTCGCGGTAACTGCCGTACGTCTCCGGCTGCTTTGCCCGTGGGAACTGGCCCGCGTACCGCTCCAGGCCCTCCAGGATGCCGTACCGCTCGCTGCTCGCCGAGCTCTGCGACTGCCCGCTCCACCACATCTCGTGGTAGTCGTACTTGCTGCGCACCCGGAAGTACCCGCTGACGGGCAGGGTGGCGCTGCACTGGTAGACGCGGCGGGCCGCGCTCGCCAGCGCTCCGCACACCTCGTTGACCAGGCCGGTGGTCGGCAGGGTCAGGTCCGCCGCCGACGCACCCCGGTAGGTGGTCGGCCCCGGCTTCGGTCGCGGGCCGAGCGGCAATCTCGCGCCCTCGGCGGTGTCGGGCACCGGGGTGGCGCAGCTCTCGCACTCGGAGTCAGGGATCAGGTCGTGGCGGCCGACCGTCAGATCACCGGTCCGCAGCTCCACGATCCGTCCGATCCGCCGGTCGCCGGGGGCGACTTCGCCGTCGGCCGTCTCCGCGTGCACGATCTGCGCGATCTGCTCCAGGGCGAAGGCGGTGAGCGATTCGTCACCCGCCACCCAGGCGTCCGCGCCGTCCTCGATCGGCCCGCGCTCCTCGACCGGGCGCAGCGCCAGCCAGCGGCGGTCCAGGCAACGGCCGCACGGCCGGCTCGTGCCGTCGGCCCGGTGCAGCGGCCCCATCAGCACCGTCCCGCCGTACAGGCGCACCGGGTAGACGAGTCCTTCGGCCGACCGCTCCCTGCTCGGCGCCGGCCGCTCCGGCAGGCCGAGCACCCCGACGTCGACCGTGACGCCCGCGCCGGCGCGCCCGGCCAGATAGTCGCGGACGACGCCGGTCACCCGGGGGTCGTCCAGGACCGTCGCGGTGGTCACCGCGTTCGACACCACATTCATCCGTCCACCCAGTCACTCCGAAGATGGGGGTGCGGCTGCCTGCCTCGGCGACGGGGACCGTCGCGTCGGGCAGCCGCACGTGTCAGCCGGACGACCGGGCCGGCGGCAGGTGCTCACCGGCCCGGTCAGCTGCCTGCGTCAGCTGGTGCTGCTGCTGCAGGAGCAGCAGCTGCTGGTGGAGCAGGAGCAGCAGCTGGAGCACGAGCAGGACGAGCTGGACCACGCCAGCTCGACGGACTCGTCAGTCATCTCTTCGATCTCGAACGTCGCACTCTCCAGAGCGCTCAGTTCGTCTCGGAGCTCAACGGACATGGCGATCCTCCCCTTCGTGATGGTGGGATGTGCACCCGGAACCGGTGTTCCGAGAACCATGGCGCGCCTCGAGAGCGCGGACCGGCTCGCTGTCGCGCTACTGCGCAGCGAGCAGGATCGTTCCAGTGACCATCGCGCGGATCGCGCTCAGGTCGATCGGCGTCGTGTCGACGAACAGGGCGCGCGTGCCGTCGGCGTCCAGCCGGCCGAGCGCTTCGGACATCGGCACACCGGGCTGGTCGAAGGACCACTCGGCCTTCGCGTCGCCCTCGGTGAGGGTCCTGGGGTCGAAGTCGGCCACCAGCGGGTCGCCGGGGTCCATGGGCGCGCCTTCGTAGTGCCGGCCGACGGCGAGACCGACGGCGTCCCGCACCGCCTCGCGTACCGCGGCGCGCACCGACAGCGCCGAGCCCGTCGCCCAGTCGACCGCCCCGCCGTCGGCGCCCTCGACCACCGCGAGCACCGCGAGGGCCGGTGCGGCGCCGGGCAGCGCGTAGACCCGGGCGGTGTGGCCGATGTGCCGCAGGTTGCCGAGCGCGAACGCCGTCTCCTCGTCGCCGGCCAGCCACTCCTCGGTGAGCGGCAGGGCCGGGTCCTCGCCGCGGATCGCGCGGACGAGCCCGCGCTGCGCCAGCGCCGAGCACAGCCCGCGTTCCTGTACGTCCGCCGCGGTCCAGCCGGCCGCCGCACCCGCGGGGCTCGGCTCGAACAGCAGCCGGGAGTTGGCCGGGGAGAGCGGGTGGACGGCCGCGGCCGGCACCTGCCAGCGGCTTGAGTCGTGCAGTGACACCGCGGACAGCCGTGCCCGCATCGCCGGCTCCTCCTCGGGTGCGGGCAGGCCGCTGAACAGGGCGAGCCGCTCGGCCGGAACCAGTTCCCCGTCCAGGGGGGCCGCCTCGTCCCGCAGCCCGACGGGCCCGAGCCGGCCCACGTAGCAGGCGACCGCCACCTGCACCGAGCGCGTGCGGGCGACCAGGACCGTGTCGGTGTCGAACGCGGCGATCTCACGCGCCCCGTCGGTCAGCGAGCCGGCCGGCCCGAGCCGCACCCGGCCGGTCTTGAGCGGGATCTGCCGGATCGAGTCGTCCGTCCAGCCGGACATCACGCCGAATCGCGGGGAGACCAGAACAGCCGCACGCCCATAGGCGTCGCTGTCGTCCGCGGGCGGGCGTACGGCGTCGTCGGGCTTCACCCGCTGGTGCCGCATCGGGCATCCGGGATGCGGCAGCACCCGTTCGCGGCCGGCCTCCAGCGTGGTCAGATCCTGGATCACGGCGTGCCGCTCGTCGTCCGGCTGCAACTGGCCGGTGCGCAGCCTGAAGACCTCGAACGCGACGGCGTTGCCGGCCATGGACTGCGCCACCAGGCCGCCGGCCGGGGCATCGCCGCCGGCCGGGCCGACCGCCAGTGAACGCCAGAAGTCGGCCATCAACCGAGGATCGGAGTTGGCGGACAGCCGAAGCTGCGCGCACACCCAGCACGGCTGCTCCGCGGGCCCGGAGACCGGCCCCACCACCATGCGGTCCGGGTCGGCCACCACCGGGACCAGGCGCGGGCCGTGCGGAACGCCGTGCAGCCGTTCGGCCAGTTCGAGCAGCGCACCGCTGCGCGATTCGTCGGCCACTGCCACCACGACGTCGAACGGCGTCAGATCCTCGGGGGTCGACGGCATCACGACGACGTGTGCCGGTGCGCCCGCGTCCGCGAGCCGGGCCGTCTCGGTGTCGAATTCCGATCCCCACGCGGCGTCGTCCAGCGCGATTTCGGCCAGTCCATTGCGCAGCAGGCCGCGCACCGCTGCCGCCGCTACGCCCCCGGGTGGGCCGCTGACCAGGACCCGGGAGGAACGGAACCGCGCGAAGAGTTCCTGCGGCGTCCGCTGGTCCGCGTGCATGAAATGTTCCACGAAATTGATCTGCGGCGCGAACAGATCCGATACGACGGCCGGCAGCAGCTGCACGTCAGGGCGCGGGACGGCGCGGGCGAAGCCCCGGTCGAGCAGGGTGCGCATCAGTCCGACCGCGGTTTTGCGTCGGGTGTCGTCCAGCCCTTCACATAATTCCGCGATGCTGGATTCGCCAGTCATTCGAGGACCGAGGAAGGACATCCACTCATATGCGCCGGCGCCTTTGAGGACGCAGGAAGTCTCTGAACTTCTGAGATAGATTCCGGTGTCGACGCGAAGGAATACCACGTCATTACGCAGCCGGGGTCTTATCTCCATCAGAGGTGCACGGTCGATCGTTTGCATATCGCCCCTTCGCAGGATCGTACGCCTCTCAACGGTGGGGCATCGCTACCCGCGTCCACCGGGGAGGATTCTGTCGCCCATGCCATGGCCGCGTCAACAGCCCGTACCGACTTCAACGAGTGGTATCCGTTTGGTCCGCTTTTGGAATCCTTGGCAAACGGCGGCGACGCAGGATCCCTATAGGGTCACGGCCTCGGGGCATTATCAGGCTCCGCCGGCGGCGCATTTCGGGGCTCGTCCAGCCGCACTCCGGCCTGGATTTGCTGAATGACACTTAGCGCCCGGCCAAAATCCGCCGACGCCCCACGACCGGCGAAACGCAATCGACCTTGAGCGGAATCACTGTGTAACCGGCGGTAGCCCCTGGTGTTGACGCGTCCTTTACCCGGCAAGGCGATCTCGATCGCAAACAAGTCACCGGTGCGCAGGTGACCCGGCATTCGGCAGCGCGCCCCGTGGTCCCCGACTGACTCCTGAACCGGTGGTGACAAGCGCGCCACTACCCCTCCTCGCAGCAGACCCGGATGCCGATACCCTCTGCCTGGCCACCGCCTACGCCCCCGACGCCGGACGGCCCGGCTCACCTGCCGTACCCAGGGACAGCGACTCGACTTGCACGCATGGGACTGTCAGTGCTGACTGCGACACTGATCGTAATCGCCAGGCGCGATCACCGTGCAGCGCCCCCCGCAAGCGGGGTGGCTCATTGTCGGGTCGGTGGTCGTGGTGGCGGCGGGCAGGCCGATGTGCCGGGACTGGATGCCTGCCCTCGCGCGCCGGGCCCGTTTCATGCGCATGTAGGTGACGGAGCGGGGTCCTCTCCCGCCAGCACCGTCGCCAGGCAGGGGCCGGTCCCCGTATCGCCGTGCCTCGGTGAGCGCGACGCGCACGAAGACGATGTACACGCCGTGGACTCCTCCGCTGTGCAGGATGTTCAGGTGGCCCAGGAGTTCCTCAATCGCCGAGGCGGTCACCTTCGGAAGCGGCCGGCTGTCTCCTCTCGCTAACCGCCCTGGGTGGGTGCACTGTGGAAGACATGGCTTCCAGGCGGCGCTTTGCCGGGATGGGGCAGCTACGGCTGGCCCATGCGATGCTGGTGTTCCCGGTCGCGCTCATCGTGTTGATCACGGTCGTGGACGTAGCGACCCCCGACATCGTCCTCGGCCCCCTGCTGGTGATCGCGCCCGCGATCACCGCGTCGTTCGCCGGGCCCTGGACGACGGGCGGCATCGGAGCCCTGGCCGTGGCGGCGCAGGCGTTCATCGGCTGGCACCTCGGCGTGCAGTACTCGCCGAACCTGCTGGTGCAGGTGCTCGCCCTCACGGTGCTCACCTTGCTGATCGTGTTCTTCTCCGTGGTGCGCCGTTGGCACAGACGCCAGCTGGCCCAGGTGCGGTCGGTCGCCGAGGCCGCCCAGCACGCCCTGCTTTGGCCACTGCCCAGCAGGCTCGGCCCGCTGCAGCTCGCCTGCCTCTACCTGTCCGCCGAGGAGGAGGCCGAGATCGGCGGCGACCTGTACGCCGCCGCCCGTACCGACAGCGCAGTGCGTGTGATGATCGGCGACGTACAGGGCAAGGGGCTGCCCGCCATCGGCGAGGCCGCCCTCCTGCTCGGCGCCTTCCGCGAGGCCGCTCACCAGCACGCCGCCCTGCCCCAAATGGCCCTTGCCCTGGAACGCAGCGTGACCCGCTACCTGGCCGACTTCGAACCGGCGGATGAGGCCGGGGAACGCTTCGTCACCGCTGTCCTGCTGGAGATCCCCGACGACGAACCCGTCATCCAAATGACCAGCTGCGGCCACCCGGCGCCCATGCTGCTCGGTCCGGACAACACCGTGACCGTCCCGAACCTGCACCCCGCACCCCCACTGGGCGTCGGCATCACCGACCCGGACGACCACACCCTCGACGTGCTGCCCTTCGACTCCGGCAACACCCTGCTCCTCTACACCGACGGCGTCATCGAGGCCCGCGACCGCGACGGCGTCTTCTACCCGTTCGCGGAACGCGCCGCCCAGTGGTCCGACAAAACCCCCGAAGCCCTGCTTCACCACATCCAGCGGGACCTGCTCGCCCACACCAGAGGGAACCTCGGCGACGACATCGCCCTCATCGCCATCCGCCGCGCAACCACCCCGCACCCCAGCCACCGCTCGCGGAGCCGCCAGGCGACGCCGAAGGTGAGCGATTGAGGTGACCCCTGTCGGGTGGACACCTGACAATGGATCTCGCAGGTCCATGGAAGGAATGTCCCGGTGGGATGGCGACCTCCGTACTCGACGGAGTTCAGGAACGATGCCGTACCGCTGTACCGTGCGGCGGCAGCAGGTAAGCGCACGTATGAGGACGTCGCAGCTGATCTCGGCATCAGTGGCGAGACACTGCGGAACTGGATCCGCAAGGCCGACGCGCAAGCCCGCTCGGGTGCCCCCGCGGCGGAGGCGGGGCGGCCGAGGATCGTGACGAGGAGCTGGAGCCGACCCGGCCCATGCCCTCTCCGGGGATCACCTCTTATCGGGACACGCCCACCGGTCCGGCGGCAGCAAGCGCCACCTCCGGCGTGATCGACAGATCAGCACGCAGGGCACGAGGCCAGTCGCGTCGTGGGTCAGACCACCGCCCGAGGCGGCACCCGATCATCCTCACAGTCGCGTCGGGTGGGCGCCGGCTTCCACGGGTCGAGGGCGATCTGGACGATCTCCAGCCAGATCTGGTTGTGGGCGGTGTCGTGCAGGGGCAGGTTGGTAAGGCCGGTGGCGCGGGCGGCACGGATCCGGTCCTCGGCCGTGCTCAAGGTCCCACCGACCGCGTGGACCCCGGCCGTCGAGTCCGGGACCGGCCGAGCCAGGCTCTGGGAGCCCCGCCGCCCGGTAATCTCGGCGGCCCAGGCGCCGTCGCGCGCCGACTCCGGCGGTGGCACGCACGAGTTCGTCGCCTGGCGGTGCGGGTGCCGGTACATCATCCGCCCAGGTCACAGTCTTGATCGGCGATCTATGGCGTTACCGCCGACCGCCCCCTTGTCTTCCCGTGACCCAGTGCGAACGGCATCATGATCCGTCGTGCTGCTGCGCCTGGCCTATCTCGCCGCGACCAACACCTTCGTACTTGTGCGCCTACTGCCGATGAGCGGACAAAGACATCGCGATCCTCACGCTGCGCCACCAACTGCTCGTACTCCAGCGCCAACTCGGCAGGCTCGCGTTCACCGGCACCGACCGCGCCGTTCTCGCCGGCCTGCTCCACCAACTCCCGATGGACAAGCTCCGGCGCCCCCTGCTCCTGGTACGCCCGGACACGATCCTGCGCCGACGCCGCGACCTGCTCAAGCGACGCCGCGCTGCGACCTACGTGCCCAAGCGCTGCGGACGCCCGCCCACGATCCGGTCGATCCGCGCCCTGGTCCTGCGCCTGGCCCACGAGAACGCCTCGTGGGGCTATCGCCGCATCCACGGCGAACTCGCCGCGTTCGGCATCAAGGTCGCCGCCTTAACCGTCTGGGAAATCCTCAAAGAACACGGCGTCCCACCCGCCCCCGAGAGGGCCGGCACCTCCTGGGCCGACTTCCTGCTCAGCCAGGCCGACGCCCTGCTCGCCTGCGATCTGTTCAAGACCCGCACCCTGACCGGGGCACGGCTGTACGTCTTCGCGGTCATCGAACATGCAACCCGCAGGTCCGGGTTCTGGGCGCCCCCGCACACTCGAGGGCGGAGTGGATCGTGCAACTCGGACGCACCGACGAGACCGACTCGGCGGAACCCTCCATGAGTACCAACATGTTGCCTGCGCAGGCCGGATGATTTATCGGCACGCGCAGGGACGCTGTCCCGCGGCAAGCAGCAGATGCTCGCCATGGGCAGGGCCCTGGTCGCCCGCCCCCGGCTGCTGATGCTGGACGAACCGTCGATGGGCCTGGCCCCGCTCATGGTCGCCGCCGTGATGGAGGTGATCAAGGACATCAACCTCAGCGGCACTGCCGTACTCCTCGTAGAACAGAACGCCAAGGCGGCGCTGAAAATCGCGCACCGCGCATATGTGATCGAGAACGGCGAAACAGTACTGGAGGGGACGGCGTCCGAACTGTCCACCGACTCCCGCGTCGCCGAGGCCTATCTGGGCGGGGCGGCCTGACGGCCTCACATGAACCGGGCCGGCCCGCCCTGGTACACGCAGCGGCCCTGCGTGCACCAGGGCCGGTCCCGTTGGGCGAAGGTCGACGATGACGCGCCGCTGCGTATGACCTGCCGGCCCACTGAGCCGCCGCGACCGACACCTGGCCCGGACATTGGCTGGGCCTCACCGGTAACACGCAGAATGCACCGCCCTGTTGACGCGTTGCAATGATGATTGCAGGCTCCCTCGCCGACAGCTCCGGCCCGCGCCCGCGATCCAGCTCCCCGCATGCGCGCTGCCGCCCATCGTCGCCCCGTCGACGGCGGGCCAGGGGCCGCTGCTCGACCACCAGCGTCCGCGGTCCGTATCGAGGTGGATGCGGTAGGCGACGGCCCGGTTGGCTTCGATGCGGTCGGCCCACTCCGCACCCCGGTGCGCGAACGCGATGCGGACGGTGAGGATGTACCGGCCGTGCCTGGCATTGGCCAGGTGCGCGAGCGGGGCAGGCAGCTTGATGCTGACCTCGCCGTCCGGGGTGACGCGGATCGTCTCGTTCCCGAACCGCTTCCCCGACTCACCATCAGCGGCAAGAAACCAGCGCCCCGCCTCCCACCGTTCCCGCCACTGCTCCTCGGTGAGCCCGGCCTGGGCGAGATGGTGGCGGGTGTTGAGGAGACGCTTACCGCCCCGTACCACCCGCACCCGCCCGGCCTGCCACTCGGCAACAGCAGCGGCGTGCCGGTCTTCCAGCATCGCAAGGCGACGGGACTTGCGGAACCACTCGCTCTTCGACCGGTAGCCACCCGCCGCGCGCTTGGTGCCCTTCTCCCCGATCGGGAGGGACAGGCGGCGCCGCAGCATGTTGATCCCGGCATCCAGCCTCTGGACGTGCGCCGCCTGGCAACGACGCGCGAGCGCCCACTGATCATGCGTGGCCTTGGTGATCGCCCCCGCGATCCGCGACGACGACACCCCGGTCAGCTCCCGCTTACGCGACGCCCAGGCGTCCGCACCGTGCTCCAGACCATCTGCACAGCGGGCCTTGAGATCACGGGAAGCAAGCGCACCCTGATGCTCACCGACCGCACGCAGCACCCTCTCGTCCTGGGGCGTGAGGTGCCCCAGACGGTCCCGGACCGCCACCCCGCAAGGCCCGGGCACCACGAACGAGGCCGTCAGCTTCCGTAAACCACCCACCACATCACCCCCCCCAAGGCCGGACACCCGCTATCCAGCCCAACGAGCCACAGCCGCCAAGGTCACCCATTCGACCCCAGAACCCCCGTTCCCCCCACCGCCAGGACTCACTCCCGCTCACCACCACTCACTTCAGCTCAGCAAACCGACAGCAGCTCACAACCCTCACCTCTCTACCTCTCTGCCCCGCCTTGCCAGCTGCCCCAAGTCGTGTGCGCGGGGGCATCCAGCTGTTGCGTACGGCGCCGGCGCCGCGGTCAAGGGGTCACAGCACCTGATAGGCGGCGTCGCATCCGCGCGAGTCCGATCCCGGTGACCTGCGGTGACGAGGCACCATGCGTTCAAGACTTTGCGACTTAAGGGATGCCGCCATGGAGGTGGGCGAGGGCGGTGGTTGGCCAAGGGGTCTTTGACCGAAGCGAAAGGGGGTCGGAGACGAGGACCGCACTTGGCGGATGGGAGCGAGCCGGCCCCTTTACCGAGTCAAAGCCATCGCTGCCGGTCCGCGGGCCGGGGAGCGACCAGATCGGGCGCCCCCGGTCAATCCCAGGATGACGCCTACCCGGGTCGGTGGGAGCGCTGGGAGCGGGAGAGGGCTCCCTGTCTGCTCCCGGAAACGCTTCAGGGGCCGTTCGAAAACGGCCCCTGAAGTGCGACATCACTGTCGGGACGACAGGATTTGAACCTGCGACCCCTTGACCCCCAGTCAAGTGCGCTACCAAGCTGCGCCACGTCCCGATGCGATTCCTCCCGGTGTTCCCGGGCGGCCGCGCAGGACAAACATTACCTCACTCCGCGGACCGGATCGACGTCCGTGCCTGATGGGCGCGGGTCGCGAGCGCTTCGGCGCCGCATGCCGTGGCCAGTTCCTGGGCCCGGGCGAGCTCGCGCGGGGAGCGGATGGCGATGCCGTAGTCGACACGGGCCAGGGCGTGTTCGTACGCGGACGGGGACGCCTCCAGGTGCCGGACCGCGTCGGCCAGCAGATGGCGGGCCTCCTCGGGGCGGGCGAACAGGGCAACGCAGCGCAGGGCCTCGCCGATCGCGGTGTCCGTGCCGAAGCGTTCGGCGTGCACCCGGGCCGAGGTGGCGAGCTGGGCCGCGCGGCCCGGGTCCTCGTCGGCCAGGGCGCGGGCGAGGTCGCCCGCCCATGGTGCCCAGATGCCGTTGAACCGGCCGCGCGGTTCAAGAGCCTGGCCGGCTGCTTCGAGTTCGGCGACGGCTTCCTTCGTACGGCCTTCGGCAAGCAGGAGACGGCCACGGACGCACGGTGCGTCCGGCATGACCATCGCGCTGGGATAGGGCATCCCGAAGTTGTACCGGTCAGCTATCGTGCGGGCCTCGGTGACCCGGCCCCGGGCCAGCAGCGTGTCGATGAGCAGGCAGGCGGCGATCCAGTTGACGGGCAGGCCGCTGCCCACACGGTCGGCGAGCCGCAGTCCTTCGCGCACGAAGCCCTCCGCCTCGGCCAGCCTGCCGCGACGCCGGTGGACGAGACCGAGGAGGGTGTGGGCGAAGGCGAGGTGCGCGCCGCTCCAGCCGGAGATCTCGAAGGCACGGACGGCCTCGCTGAACAGTGCCTCGGCCCGATCAAGCTGGTCGGTGAAGGCGTAGGTGATACCCACTGTGGTGGGGAACTCGAAGCCCCATTCGGTGTCGGTCCACCCGAGCCCGCGGGCCGGGCGACCGTCGACCAGGGCGCGTTCGCAGAGATCGACGACGAGCTGGGAATCCTCGCCCCGGAGCATGGCGTCGAAGGCGCGCAGCGTGAGCAGTGCGCGTTCGGCGTTGTCGCGGCCGGTGAGGTGGTCGGCGTTGCCGGCGAGCCTGCGGGAGCGGCCGGGCCCGTCGTCCTCGGCGGCCAGCATGCCCTCCCACATGAAGTGCGCGGCCTGGAGCCGCATCCGGCCCGGTCCGGGGGCGGTACGCCCGGTCTCTGCGGCGAGAGCCAGTGCCGCTTCCTTGAGCTGGTTGTTGTGGGAGAGGGCGGCGGCGAGCCGGAAGGTGGCGTCGACGCGCACCTCGTCGGCGAGTCCGGGCAGATCGAGGGCGGCCCGAAGATGCTGGACGGTGGTGGGAGGGGAGCTGAGCAGCGTCGCGCAGCCCAGCTCGTACAGCAGCGTGGCCCGCACCTGGTGGCGCGGCGGTTCCTGCAGGGCGCGTTCCAGGCAGCGGCGGGCGGCTTCGGGGGCACCGACCGCGAGATGCTGGCCGGCTGCCTCGCGGAGCTGCTCGACCAGTTCCTGGTCGTCGTCCGGGTGGACTTCCAGGAGGTGGCGGGAGGCCGCGGCGGCGCCGAGTCCGGCGCGGGTGATCGCCCAGGCGGCGCGGCCGTGCATGGCGGTGCGGGTGGCCGGCGGGATGGAGCGGTACACGGCGGTGGCGATCAGCGGGTGGACGAACTCCATTGGGTCGAAGCCGCTGACGATACGGGCGTCGCGCAGCCGCGCGGTGCAGTCGGCGGCCTCCGCGGGGCTCATTCCGGCGAGGGTGGCGGCGAGGTCCTGGGAAATGTCGGTGCCGAGGACGGCGGCGGCCCAGGCGAACCGGTTGGCGTTGGTGCCGAGCCGTTCGAGCCGGGCGACGAGTCCGCTGCCGCGGGCCGAGGCGCCGAGTTCGCGCAGCAGCCCGGCCGACTCCTCCAGGGGAGTCAGTTCGCGGTCCTGCACCTTGGCGACGAGTTCGACCGCCTCGTACGGGTTGCCGCCGGTGACGGCCCACACCTCGCGGCAGAACGGGTCGTCGGCGTGGTCGCCGAGAATGGCCCGGACCAGTTCCGCGGTGGCCTCGGGGGTGAGCGCGCGCAGCGCGACCCGGGCCTGGGCGGGGTGGCTGCCGCCGTCCTCCTCGCGCGCCGCCAGTTCCTCCGGGCGGTGCGCCTGGACGACGAGGACGGGCAGTTCGCCGAGGCGCGCGGTGAACGAGGCGAGCCAGGCAAGGGATTCGCCGTCCGCCCAGTGCGCGTCGTCGATGATCAGCAGCGGCGGACGGTGGCTCAGCCGGGAGGCGAGCCGCGACACGACGTGGTCGAGTCCGTCGCGCACACCCTGCGGGTCGGGCTGCGGGCCGCTGGGCTCGGCAAGTCCGAGGGCAGGTGCGGTGATCTCGAACCACGCGCCGAACAGACCGCGTACCTCGTCGGGCGGAAACTGGTCGAGCGCGGGCTGCAGGAGTTGGCGTACGACGTGGAACGGCACGGATGTGACCGTCTCGCCGCCGCGTGCGGACCAGACGCTGCAGCGGTCCGCGGCCATGGCCTGGATCTCGGTGAGCAGAGCTGTCTTGCCGATGCCTGCCTCACCGCTGAAGATCAGCAGCCCGCCGACTGCCTGGGCGCCGCAAAGGGCATCCACGGCTTGTGCGGCGGCAGCGAGTTCCGGTTCGCGTTCGTACAGCGGCCGGGACGGCTTCATGCCTACCCTCCCCTAGAGTTACGGATTACTGCCGAGACTAGTCGTGCACGGAGACCCACGGACAGTGGTTCGGACAGTTCGCCGCAGGTGCGGGGCACAATCGACGGGTGGACGAGACTCGTAGGGACCGCGACACCGAGGGCCGGGCGCGCAGTGCGCGCCCCCGTGACGGGCTGGGGCGCCCCCTGCCGTACGGGGTTCCGGGGGTGGAGCGGCAGCCGGAGGGTGTGGTGCGCTCCCCCGAGGAGACGCTGCGGGAGGCACAGCGGCTGCTGGACGCGGGGATGCCGTTCCACGCACACGAGGTGTTCGAGGACGCGTGGAAGTCGGGCCCGGAGGCGGAACGGGAGTTGTGGCGCGGGCTCGCGCAGCTGGCGGTGGGGCTGACGCATGCGGCGCGCGGCAATGCGACGGGTGGGGCGCGGCTGTTGCGTCGGGGCGCGGCGGCCCTCTCGGCGTACGGGGACGCGTCGGCGCACGGGATCGGGATCGATGCGCTGACCGGCTGGGCGGAGGAGCTGGCCGGGCGGGTGGAGACGGGCGGCGGGCGGACGGTGGACGCGGCCGCGGAGGCGCCCCGGCTGCGACGGGAGGGCGGATGAGCCGGATGGCGACGTTCGTTTTCGGCAACCGTCGGGCGGAGCGGTGAACAGGGCGCCGCGAAACTATTACCATCCCGCGGCATGAGCACTTCTGACCAGGACCAGTCCGTGGACACCCCGATAGCCGCCCCCGACAGCGACACGAACGGCACAGAGACCGACGCCGGGGCCGAGGTCGGCGCCGAGGTCGAGGAGGCGGGGGCCGGGGACCACAGATTGACGCCGCGTCAGGCCAGACGGTTGCGGGTCGTGCTCTCCTCGGTCGGCATGGCGGCGATGGCGGTCGTGCTGGCGCTGCGGATCGCGAGCCGGTCGTCCGTTCTGGTGGTCGGGGTGTACGGGCTGGCGCTGATCCTGTGCGGGATCGTGATCGAGCTCAGCCGGAACGGCCGCACTCGGTTGGGCAGTTGGCTGCTGGCCGTCGGCCTGGTGGCGGCGATCGGTTCGGACTGGCTACTGATCCCCTGACGTCCGGCCGGTTCAGACTGCTGTGATCCGCACGGTTCCGCCGTGCGGATCGACGCGGTCGAGCCAGTCGGCGCGCAGCCGGAACGGCCGGTTCGGTTCGGCGGGCAGCAGCAGCCGCTGCCGGTGGAGTACGTGTCCGTCCTGGCCGACGGTGATTCCGGTACGGAGCCGGGCTCCCGCCCCTACCGCTGCGGCCACACACTGCCGGGCGTACCCGGGTCCGGTCACCGCTCCCCCGGCGCGACCGGTCCCGAATCCGCCGTGGAAGCAGTGGCGCGGGATGCCGCCCGCGACCTGTTCGCGCTCCAGGACCTCGACGTGGCCCGCGCCGGATGCGGCGAGTTCGGCCCCGGCGCCGACGATCAGCACATCGACGGTTCGCTCGCGCCGGGTCATGGCGTGGCCTCCTCGATCAGGGCGCGGACCGCGGCCCCGCAGTAGAACCCCTGGCAGCGCCCGCCGCCGGCCCGGGTGCGGCGGCGCAGCCCGTCCTTCGACCGCGGCGGGACCGCACTGGCCAGCGCGTCCCGGATCTCGCCGGCGGAGACCCCTTCGCAGTGGCAGACGAGGGTGCCGTAGGCCGGGTCCCGGGCGATGAGGTCGGCGCGCCGGTAGGGGCGGGGAGATGCCTCCCCCAGGTTGGGCATGGTCAGGGGCGGCAGTTCGGCCGGCGAGTCTGCGCTGCCCTTCGCGTACGAGACGGACTTCCAGTGAGCCGGGGACGGCGTCGAAACCGGATGGCGGTGTTGGCCTTCGACGTGCCGTTGCCGATGTCGTCGGATCCGTCGACGAGGGCGGTACGGATCGGGTAGCGGGCCAGCTCACGGGCGAGGGCGGTGCCGACGACGCCTGCGCCGATGACGGTGACGTCGTACGCCGCCGCGCCGCCGTCGCGCAGGGTGTGGACCAGGTCTCCGGCCGTGGTGACCGTCGGCGTCATGCGCGGTCCAGCAGGGTCTCCACCGCGGTGCGGAATCGGGCGAGGCGTTCGGCGGCCTCGTCCGCGCCGATCCGGGGTTCGTACACAGCGGCCGGTTCCCACACGGGTACGGCCTGCTGGAGCGGCAGCTTCGGGTCGACGCCGAGGCGGGCGACGGCCCCGGCCCCGAGTGCGGTGACGTCCGGCAGCGCGGAGCGGGTCAGACCGCCGTCCACACGGAGCGAGGTCAGCGGTCCACCGAGGTCGGTGGCGACGGCGTCGGCGAGTTCGACGACCTGGGCGGCAATGCCCTCGCACAGGGCGCGCACCAGGTGGCCGACGGTGGTGTCCAGTCCGAGTCCCGTCACCGAGCCGCGCAGATCGCTGCGCCACCACGGTGCGGCGAGGCCGGCGAGCGCCGGCACGAAGGTGACACCGCCGGAGTCGGGGACGCCCGCGCCGACGAGGTCGAGCTCGGCAGCACCGGAGATCACCCCGAGGTCGGTGAGCCAGCGGACGGCGGACGCGGCGGTGTAGACCTGCCCGTCGAGGCAGTAGCTGGTACGGCCGCCGAGCCGCCAGGCGACACAGCTGACCAGTCCGGTGGAGCCGCGGCGGGGCGTGGGCCCGGTCTGGGCGAGGAGGAAGGCGCCGGTGCCGTAGGTGCATTTGGCGGTGCCGGCCTGCAGGGCGCCCTGGGCGAGCAGGGCGGCCTGTTGGTCGACGAGCAGTCCGGTCAGGGGGAGTTCGCCGCCGAACACGGTTGTCGTGCCGACCGGGCCGGCGGCGTCGACGACGGAGGGGAGCCGTTCGCCGGAGAGGCCGAAGATGTCCAGAGCGGCGGGTGACCAGCCGACCCGGTCGAGGTCGAGCAGCTGGGTGCGACCGGCGGTCGCCGCATCCGTGACGAACGCCCCGGTCAGCCGGTGGACCAGCCAGGAGTCGCTAGTGGTGACGACGCCCTCGCGGGTCAGCTCGCGGCGGATCCAGGCCATCTTCGGTGCGGCGAAGTACGGGTCGAGCGGAAGCCCGGTGAGTTGTCTCAACTCGTCTTCATGTCCGGCGAGTTCGCTGCAGACCGATGCGGCACGGCGGTCCTGCCAGACGATGGCGTCGGTGAGCGGCTTTCCGGTGGCCGGGTCCCATGCGAGCACGGTCTCGCCCTGGTTGGCGAGCCCGACGGCGACCACGGGTTCACCTGCCTCACGCACCGCCTGCCGTCCGGCGTCGACGACCGATCCGAACAGCTCGGCGGGGTCGGCCTCGACCACTCCCCCGGGCCCGTACCGGGGCCGCACCGGGGCCGCGCCGGAACCGATCACGCCGCGTTCCGGACAGATCACCAGCGCCTTGGTGCCGGACGTGCCCTGGTCCACGGCGAGCACCGGGCCTGTCATCGATACTCCTGCTGTGCGGAAGCTCTACGGCTTGAACGGAATCGTGATCAACTGTCGCTGACGCACAGACTGGTGCAGACCACCGCTTACGTCAAGCGCCCGCATTCCACACCTTGCGGAATGACCAAATGATGTTCAACATCCTTCCATCGCAGGTGACTTGAGTAAGATCGACCGGCAATTGGGGGGTGGGTGAAGGAGCGGGGCTGGGGTGCGTGCATCGCAAGGCGGAGGAATAAGCCATGGCGGAGTCATGGTGATGGACGACAACGCCGCGAGGTGCGTGCCCCAGCCCCGTGACGCCGCCCCCCAATTGCCGGTCGGTCTAAGATCCGCAAATCGGTCGGGAGATCGGCGGAGCGCGTTCTACACTCACGGCCGAGCAACAACCGGACGCTTCCTAGCAGTTCGTCTTTCAACAGCTGCTTCACCCCCACGTCCTTGAGGATTGATGAGACCGACACCATGCCGCGTGCGCCGACATCGCACGTCCCGGGCCGTCCGCTTATGCCCGGATTCGCTGCCGTGCACGGGGGCGGGGCGAGTCCATGGCGACCAGTGATTTCCGGCCGGTCTATCACCCGGCCGGGCACGACAACGAATTACGTGCGGCGTTACAGGACCTGCGCACCGGCCGCTGGGTATCCATGCGGAATCTGCTGGAAAGCACCGCGGACTGGACGCTGTGGACCCAGCGCACCCAGGTGCTCGGCGCGGTCGCCGCAGGCTCCGACGCGGTGCAGGCCTGGCGGGCCGAGGAACCCCGGAGTGTCGCGGTTGCCGTGATGCACGCACGGGTCGTGGTGGAGCGTGCCGTGCGCGCCCACCGCGAGGGACATCACCGGGCGCAGGAATTATGGCAGGAGGCCTGGGAGGCCTGCAGGTCGGCCGCCCACGCCACCCCCGCCGACCCGGTGCCCTGGGTGTGTCTGCTGGCCCTCTCCCAGTTGGACGAGCGGCAGGAACTGCAGGAGCACCGGCTGCATCCGCCGGGACCCATGCTCTTTCCCGGCCCGTGGGGGCTGCTGGCGGAGGCCGACCGGCGCGATCCGTACAACCGCGAGGCCTACCACCGGATGCTCCAGTTCGTGTACGCGCGAAAGGCCGGCGGAACCCTCTCCGAGGCGATCAACTTCGCTCAGTGGGCGGCATCTTCGGCGCCCGAAGGATCCGCGCTCCATGTTCTTCCGCTGTACGTGCGGGTCGAGCGCTACCGCCGTGAGCGCGGTCACGAGAAGGCGCTGGATCTCCACTGGGTTGCCGAGGACGCCGAACGGGACGCCGAACGGGCCCTCCACCTCTGGTTCCACCGCACGGATCCGGCCAGGCACTCCCTGCTCGACGTCAACCATCTCGCCCACGCCCTGTGGGGTGCCCTGCAATTCGCCGACGCGGCACCGGTGTTCCGGGCACTCGGCCTGTACTTCACCACGCTGCCCTGGGCCTGTCGCGCCCCCGACCCCCGCGACCCTTCGGGCGCCGAGGACGTGTATCTGCGCGCCCGGACCCGCTGTCTCGCCGCGGCACCCGAACCGGGCCGGGGACCGCACGACTGACGCCGGCACGTTCTCTCCCCGACCACAAACCGTCCCCGACCCCTTCCCCTTCCCGGAGGTTTCCTCTCATGTCCCTATCCACCTCGACCCAGCCGGGATCGCAGGCCGCTCCCCAGAAGGACGAGGAGCAGCGGCTGCGCGAACTCGGCTACCAGCCGGTGCTGGCCCGTCGCATGGGCGGCTTCGGCAACTTCGCCATCAGCTTCTCCGTCATCTCGATCCTGTCCGGCTGCATGACCCTGTACGGCTTCGGCATGTCGGCCGGCGGCCCGTCGGTGATGCTGTGGGGCTGGGCCGGTGTCGGACTGTTCGTCCTCTGCGTCGGCATGGCGCTCGCCGAGGTCACCAGCGCGTACCCGACGTCCGGGGCGCTGTATTACATGGCCGACCGGCTCGGCGGCCGCAAGTGGGGCTGGTACACGGGCTGGCTGAACCTGCTCGGTCTGCTCGGTGCGATCGCGGGAATCGACTACGGTGCCGCGCTGTTCACCGGCGCGCTGATGAACCTGCAGTGGGGCTTCACCCCCACCCCCGGCAAAACCATGATCATTTTCCTCTGCATCCTGCTGCTGCACGCCGTGCTGAACCTCTTCGGGGTCCGTCTGGTCAGCGTGCTCAACTCGATCAGCGTGTGGTGGCACCTGGCCGGCGTCGCCGTGATCGTCACCGTGCTGGCGATCGTGCCCTCCCACCACCAGTCGCCGTCGTTCGTCTTCACCGAGTTCGTCAATGACACGGGCTGGGAGAACCCGCTCTATGTGGCGGCGATCGGCCTGCTGCTGGCGCAGTACACCTTCTGTGGCTACGACGCCTCCGCCCATCTGTCGGAGGAGACCTCGAACGCCTCGGTGTCGGCGGCCCGCGGCATCGTCCGCTCGATCTGGGTCTCCTGGATCGCCGGTTTCGTGCTGCTCGCCGGTCTGACGTTCGCGATCCAGGACTACGCGGGCACCCAGGAGAGTGCCACCGGTGTGCCGCCGGCCCAGATCCTGATCGACGCGCTCGGCACCTCGGGCGCCACCGCCATGCTGCTGATCGTGATAGCGGCCCAGCTGTTCTGCGGCAATGCCGAGGTCGCCGCCGCCAGCCGGATGGTGTTCGCGTTCAGCCGCGACAACGCGCTGCCGGGTTCGGCGCTGTGGCGCAAGGTGAGCGCCCGCACCCAGACGCCCGTCCCCGCCGTGTGGCTGTCGGTCGTCGTCGCCGGACTGCTGGCGCTGCCGTCGCTGTACTCGGCCACCGCCTACGGCGCGGTGACCGCGATCAACGTCATCGGTATCACGCCCGCCTACGCGATCCCGATCTTCCTGAAGCTGCGCGCCGGGGACCGCTTCGAGCGGGGGCCCTGGCACCTGGGCCGCTGGTCCAAGCCGATCGGCTGGATCGCCGTGGTGTGGGTGGCCATCGTGACCGTACTGTTCCTGCTTCCGCAGTCGTCGCCGGTGACCATCGACTCGATGAACTACGCGTCGCTCGCGCTCGTCGCCGTACTGGTCCTGGCCACCGTCTGGTGGTTCGTCGCGCGCCGTTCCTACAGCACGCCGTCGGCGTACGGGAACGCCCGTGAACAGGCGGAGATCGCCGCGGACATCATCTGACACGACGGCGTCCACGCTCTCCTCAGGTTTCTCCTCAAACCCTCCTGGACCGTCCGGTCCAGGAGGGTTTCGTCGTTCCATGGGGTGCGGTCAGCGCAGCAGCAGCTGGAGTCCGCTGAGCACGGTCGCACCGAGCACCAGTCGCTCGAAGAGCTTCTGGTTGATCCGGTCCACACCTTCCGGCCGACGTACGCGCCCGGGACGACGAACAGCAGCATGGCCGCGTCCAGCAGCAACGACTGCGCGTCGATGAGGCCGAGGCCCACACTGAACGGCACCTTGGAGGTGTTGACGATAAGGAAGAACCACGCCGATGTGCCGAGGAAGCCGAGCTTCCGGAAGCCCGCGGACAGCAGGTGGAGCGACATCACGGGGCCGCCCGCGTTGGCGACCATGGTGGTGAAGCCGCCGAGCACCCCGTACGAACGGGCCTTGAGCCTGCCTGCCCCGGACGGGCCGCCGGGCTCGTCCGGAGCCACCTTGCTGTCGGCCCCGGTGCGGCGCCGCCAGACGGTGACGCCCGCCATGAAGAGCAGGATCGCGCCGATCGACGTCCTCACGGCGTCGTCGTCGGCCCACATCATGAAGACGGTGCCCATCACCACGCCCACGGCGACGGCGGGGAACAGCCGCAGCAGCGTCGGCCAGTGGGCGTGCCTGCGGTAGGCGAAGACCGCGAGCGCATCGCCCGCGATGAGGATCGGGAGCAGAACTCCGGTGGACTCGCGTGCCGGGAGTACGGCCGCGAAGACCGCGAGACTGATCGTCTTGGCACCGCTGACGGCCGTCTTGGAGAAGCCGACGAGCGTGGATGCCGCGGCCAGCGCCGCCAGTTGCCAGAGTGTGAGGGTGTCCATGCCGGGAGCAGATGCTCATCGCACGCACTTCCGAACCACCAACCGGTCCGCAGGCGCCGGACTTCTTCGGCCGGCTGAGGATCGACGAGATCAAGGTGGCGTACGGGGCGCCGGTGTCGGGCTCGGCACAGGTGCGGCTGGCGGAGTCACGGGACGGACATGATCGGCCATGGACAGTGCGGGGGTGATCGCTATGCTGCGACCCAAGCGTTCACGGGAAGCGTTCAAACGAACAATGCGCAGCGGTACGGCGAGGGGGCCATCAGCATGCGGGAGCCGGTTGAACTCAGGCGTCAGCGAATCCTGTCGGTGGTGCAGTCGCGAGGCGCCGTCAAGGTCGGCGTGCTCGCCGCCGAGCTGGATGTCTCGGCGGTCACGATCCGGCGGGACGTCGAGGAGCTGGCCCGGATCGGGAGGCTGCGGCGCGGGCACGGGGTGGCCCGGCCGGTGGTCGACGCGGCGGAATCCGTCCCGGTCCCGGCGGCGCGGACCGCGGAGCCGGCCGGCGACGGAGGCGCGGTGGCCATCGTCGTACCGGAGCGGCATTCGTATCTGTACGAGACGCTGCACGGCGCCCGGACCGTGCTGGAGGAGTCCGGGATGCGGATCGCCCTGCACATCGCGCCGCAGTCGTCCGGTGGCGAACGGCCGCTGGTGGAGCGGGCCCTGGCGGACGGGGCCCGCGGACTGCTGATCGCCCCGCGATGGCGCAACGCCCGCTCGGAGGAGCTGGACTACGGCTGGCTGGCGGAGGTGGGCGTGCCGACCGTGCTGATGGAGCGGCGGCCCCGGCCGGGCAGTGCGCTGCACCCCCTGGACTCGGTCTGTTCCGATCACTGGTACGGGACGCATCTCGCCGTGGACCATCTGGTGTCGCTGGGCCACCGCCGCATCGTCCTGGCCGCCCGTGACGACAGTCCGACGGCGCGCACCATCCGGGCGGCGTTCGCCGAGATCGCGGCGGACCGGCCGGAGGTGGAGGACTGGTCCGTGGTGCTCAGTTCACCCGCGGCGGTGCCCGGTCCGGGGCCCGGGTCGCCGGGCGCGGCGGTCCGCGTCCAGGACGCTCCGGCGCCGGCCGAGGGCGCCGCCCCCGATCTCGCCGCCCTGCTGCGCGAGCGGGGCGCCACGGCGGCCGTGCTGCACGGCGATGTGGACGCGCTGATGCTGGTGCAGCGGATGGCGGAGAGCGGGGTCCAGGTGCCGCGGGACTGCTCGGTGGTGGCGTACGACGACGTGGTCGCGGCCCTGGGCAGTACGCCGCTGACCGCGGTGGCGCCGCCGAAGGCGGAGATCGGGCGGGCGGCGGCCGAACTGCTGCTGTACCGGCTGACCGGGCCCGCCGGTACCACCGGACCGGTGCGCCGGACGGAGCTGCTGCCCGCGCTGAAGGTGCGCGGTTCGGCCCAGGAGGTCATCCCCCGTCAAGAATTGAGCGTTTGACCGCTTTCATTTTCTTCTGATCGATCTATTGACCCGTACCGATCAGCCGATCAGGATTCCCCGTGTCCTGAATCAGGAGCCGCGGGAGGCACCCATGCCTGGTCGACAGAGCCGTCGATCCGTGCTCGCCACGATCGCCGCCCTGCCTCTGACAGGCGCGCTCAGCGCCTGCAGCAGCAGCGACGGCCCATCGCAGTCGGGCAGCACGAGCAACGCCATCAGCACCGGCGCAGACATCGGGGCTCACCACGGGCTCCGTCAAGTAGCGGGCCGACCGGATCACGTCCGCACCACTCCCCGACCAGGAGCATGATGCCCAGCACCACCCCGACCGTCCCGACCGCCCCCGCCGCGCACCGCCGGCCACGCGCCGCCGTCGCCATGAAGCCGGACGCCGCGGCCGCCGTCCTCACTCCCGGAGCCCTGGCCGCACTCGCCGGGGTGTGCGAACTCGCCCCTCTGCCCGTCCTCGACGACTTCACCACCGACCGGGCCCGCGCCACGCTCGCGGACACCGAGATCCTGGTCACCGGCTGGGGCTGCCCACCGCTCGACGAGAGCGTGCTGGCCGCGGCGCCGCAGCTGCGTGCCGTCGTCCACACGGCCGGCACCGTCCGCGGTCATGTCACCGAGGCCTGCTGGGAACGGGGTATCGAGGTGTCCTCGGCGGCGGCAGCCAATGCGCTGCCGGTCGCGGAGTACACCGTCGCGATGATCCTGCTCTCCGGTAAACGGGTCCTGGAGCGGGCCCGCGACTACCGCGACGAGCGCTGTCGCGACGACTGGCTGCGCACCTCGGCGGAGGTGGGCAACTACGGGCGCACCGTGGGCATCCTGTCCGCCTCGCTGATCGGCCGGCGCGTCATCGAGCTGCTGCGCCCGTACGACCTGCGGGTGCTGCTGCACGATCCGTACGTCTCCGAGGCGGACGCCGCCGAACTGGGCGTGCATCCGGTCGGGCTCGCCGAACTGTTCGCGCAGAGCGATGTGGTGAGCGTCCACACTCCGCTGCTGCCCGCCACCCTCGGTCTCGTCAGCCGCGAACTGCTCATGTCGATGCGCCCCGACGGGGTGCTCATCAACACCTCGCGGGGCGCCGTCATCGACCAGGACGCGCTCACCGACGTACTCCAGCAGAACCGGATCCGCGCAATCCTCGACGTCACCGACCCCGACACGCTGCCGTCCTCGCACCCCCTGTGGGAGTGCGAGAACACCCTGATCACTCCACATCTCGCGGGCTCGCAGGGCAACGAATGGCGGCGGCTGGTCGACCTGGCGGTCGGCGAGATCGACCGCTGGGCCGCGGGCGACGGCTTCGCCCACCCCGTACGACGCGAAAGGCTGGCATTCCTCGCATGACCTCTCCTCTTGAACTCCCCTCCGAAGACCGCGGCTTGAGCCCGCACACCGGCTACACCCGGGCGCACTGGGAGGCGGCCGCGGACGGGATGCTGCGGGCTGCCTGGCAGTGGTCCACCCCAGGCTGCGCGAGCACCTGGACAACTACACGCTGCTGTTCGGCGGCGACGGTGCCCCGATCCACTTCGGGCGTTCGCTGACCTACCGGTTCGCGGCCGGTTCGGCGGTCGCGCTGGGCGCCGGTACGGGCTCCGCAGGGCACGGCGTACGCCCGGTGGGCGGTGCTGCCGAGGCTGGGCGCGGACGCGGAGGGAACGGTTCTGCTGGTGTCGCTCGCGTCGCTGACGGCGGAGCCGGAGGCGACAGCACTCGCGGTGGCCGTGAGCGAGGTGAACGTGGACGGCGACACGGTCGAGGTCGGCTGGGCCGACGACGGGTCGACGACCCGTATCGGCTTCGAACCGCTGACGGTCGAGCACCGCTGACCGTACGGTCCGCCGGACGGCCTCCTGCCCGTCCGGCGGACGCCTCCTACGCGTCGACGCGGATCACGACCACCAGCGTGCGCGGACCGTGTACCCCTTCGACCCGCTCCAGCTCGATGTCCGACGTGGCCGACGGCCCGCTGATCAGCGTCGTCGGGCGCTCCGGCACCAACCGCGCGACCGCCTCCGGCACCCCCACCTCGACGGCCGACAGATCGACGACACACACATGCAGGTCGGGGACGAGCGACAGGGCCCGCCGCCCCTGGTCGGGCGAGCCGTCGAGGAAGATCGTGCCGGTCTCGGCGCAGCCGACGGCCGACGCGGTGACGACTGCGTCCAGCGCGTCGAGCCGGGGCGCCGGGATGTCGGCGGAGTCCTGCTGGACGTCACCGTCGTACGCACCGAGCCACTGCTCGTCGAGCCCGGCGGGCACCCCGATCCTCCGCGCACCGAGCCCGTCCAGCACCTCCGCGATCACCTCGGCGGTGCGGGTGGCCGTGCAGGTGTGCACCTGCGCCTTGTAGTCGACAAGCCGGTCGGTGAAGAGTGCGAGTCGCTCGTCGTCGGGAAGCGTGCGGCCGGTCCGGTAGTCGCGCGGGATGGTGGTGTCCGGGGTGGGGGCGAGGGCCAGGGCGTCCCGGACCCGGCCGAGCACCGTGGCGCGAGCGGTCGTCACTTCTCCTCCTTCTGCTGGTTCCTGTCGTACTCGTCGGCGGCGGCCCGCATGGTCGCGGCACCCTCGTCCGATGCCAGCCACGACCGGAAGGACTGCTTCGGCGGCGCCGCGGTGTCACGGCTGTCGCTCCATCCGCGGAACGGCGGCGGCAGATGCGAGATCTTCCCGTCCCGCCCGCCGAGCACCCGGCCGAGCCCCGCGGCCTTCTGCGCGGCCGTGAACAGCTTCGGCCGCTTCATCACGCCGGCCGCCGCCTTCATGGCCAGCTTCTCCGCCGTCGTACCGGACTGTTCGGTGTGCTGGTGGCGCAGCTCGACCAGCAGCGACGGAATGTCGATCTTGACGGGGCAGGCGTCGAAGCAGGCGCCGCAGAGGCTGGAGGCGTACGGCAGGGAGCTGTTGGGGTCGTCCTTGGCGGCGTGCATCCCGGCGAGCTGCGGCGTGAGGACCGCGCCGATCGGTCCGGGGTAGGTCGATCCGTACGCGTGACCGCCGGCCCGTTCGTACACCGGGCAGACGTTGAGACAGGCCGAGCAGCGGATGCAGTTGAGCGCCTCGCGCCCGATCCGGTCGGCCAGCGCGGCGGTCCGTCCGTTGTCGAGGAGGACCAGATGGAAGTCCTGCGGTCCGTCGCCGGGCGTGACCCCCGTCCACATCGAGGTGTACGGGTTCATCCGCTCCCCGGTCGACGAGCGCGGCAGCAACTGCAGGAAGACTTCGAGGTCCTGATAGCGCGGCAGCACCTTCTCGATGCCCATGACGGTGATCAGGGTGTCGGGCAGGGTCAGGCACATCCGGCCGTTGCCCTCGGACTCGACGACGGACAGGGTGCCGGTCTCGGCGATCCCGAAGTTGGCGCCCGAGACCGCGACCTTCGTCGTCATGAACTTCTCGCGCAGATAGGCGCGGGCCGCGGCGGCGAGATGGGCGGGCACGTTGTCGAGCCGCGGGTCGACGCCGGGGATCTCCTTGAGGAAGATCTGCCGGATCTCGTCGCGGTTGCGGTGGATCGCGGGAACCAGGATGTGTGACGGTTTGTCGTGGGCGAGCTGCACGATGAGCTCGGCGAGGTCCGTCTCGTACGGGGTGATGCCGGCCGATTCCAGGTGTTCGTTGAGACCGATCTCCTGGGTGGCCATCGACTTGACCTTGATGACCTCCGTGGATTTGGTCGCCCGGACGAGCCGGGTGACGATCTCGTTGGCCTCGACGCCGTCGCGCGCCCAGTGGACGGTGCCGCCGCGCTCGGTGACCTGCTGCTCCAGCTGCTCCAGGAGCTCGGGGAGCCGGTTCATGGTGTCGGTCTTGATGGCCGAGCCGGCGTCTCGCAACTGCTCCCAGTCGGGCAGTTCGCCGGTGACGTTCAGGCGCTTGGCGCGGATCGTGTGGGTGGCCCTGCCCAGGTTGCGGCGCAGTTGTTCGTTGCGGAGCTCGTCGTGGGCGGCCGCCGGAAACGTCCGGTCGCCGCGCAGATTTCCGGTCCCGTACGGGGAGCGGGGCGGGGTGGCGGGCATGCCGAGGAAGGTGCTGCTCATCGGACGGCCTCCGTCAGGACGTACGGCGAGGTGCGGGTGGAGGAGAGGATCTGCGCGAGGTGCAGGGTGCGCGTGCCCGACTTGATACGGGAGAGTCCGCCGCCGATGTGCATCAGACAGGACGAGTCCCCGGCGGTGCACACGTCCGCTTCCGTGGCGGCGATGGTGCGCATCTTGTCCTGGAGCATCGCGGTCGACGTCTCCGCGTTCTTCACGGCGAAGGTACCGCCGAACCCGCAGCAGGAGTCCGCCTCGGGGAGCTCGACGAGGTCGATGGACTCGACGGCGCGCAGCAGCTTCAGCGGCTTCTCGCCGACGCGGAGCATCCGCAGGGAGTGGCAGGTCGGGTGGTAGGTGACGCGGTGCGGGAAGTACGCGCCGACCTCGGTGACGTCCAGGACGTCGACGAGGAACTCCGAAAGCTCGTACGTCTTGGCCTTGACCGTGGCGACGCCCGAGCGCAACGCCGCGTCGCCGTACCGCTCGGCCACGATCTCATGCTGGTGGCGGACCGATCCGGCGCACGATCCCGAGGGCATGACGACGGCGTCGATGGACGGGTCGCCGAACTGCTCGGCGAAGTTCCGCACCAGGGGGACCGGCTCGCGCTGGTAGCCGGTGTTGACGTGCATCTGGCCGCAGCAGGTCTGCTCCGGCGGGAACACCACCTCATGTCCCAGCCGGGCGAGCAGCACCGCGGTGGATTTCACCACCTCGGGGAAGAGCGTGTCTCCCAGACAGGTGGCGAAGAGTCCGATGCGCATGGAGCCTCTCCGATCGTTTCTCTGGCCTTTATATGGTCGGACCATACTAGCCTCGGTCCGGAAGGGGAGGGAAGAACACGCACGAGGGGGGCGGTGCGCAGGCGCACCGCCCCCCTCGTCGCCCGACACCCCGCGGGCTATTCCTTCTCGTCCACCAGCGTGCCGTGCAGGCTGCGGATGTGCCACTCGACCAGATCGGCCGCCTTCGCACCCTTGCCCGCGCGCACCAGCCGCAGCAGTTCGGCGTGCTGGGCGTTGAGCCCGCCCGCCGTGGCCGGCCAGTCCTCGGCCGCCTCCAGCGCCCGCAGAATCAGCGGGCGTACGGACTCACGCACGGCGGAGGTGAGGGTGGAGGTCAGTTCGTTGCCGGAGCTGCGCGCGATCTGCACGTGGAACCGGGTGTCCAGGTCGTTGAACTCGGAGACTCCGACATCCGGCTCCCCCATGCGTACGAGCAGGTGCTCCGCCTCGTCCAGATCCTCGGCGGAGGCATGGGTGGCCGCCGCTTCGAAGCTGGACCGTTCGAGCACGACGCGCGCCTCGAGGACGTCCTCCAGGCTGTAGCTGCCGAGGGCGAAGTGGAGCCGCAGCAGCCGGCCGAGGGCGTCGTCGGGGTTGCGTACGATCCGCGCCCCGGCATCCGGGCCGCGCCCGGGCTGGGCGACGAGCACCCCGATCGTCTCCAGCACCCGCAGCGCCTCACGCAGCGCGGATCGGCTGACTCCGAGCACCGGCGCGAGCTCACGCTCGGGCGGCAGCCGGTCCCCCGCCTTGAGCTCACCCGCGAACACCCGCTCCTCGATGCTCTGGAGCACGAGCTCATGCGTACGGGACTGCCGTACGGGTTGCCACTCGACGGGCACCGTTCACCCCCTGCCTCGAACTTTCTCCCACTATGTCACACACGCCATGTGGTCGGACCAAAGATTCGGCGCACCGTGGCCGCCCCGTTGCCTCCCGCCGCACACGGGACGCGGACAAGCTCGGCTACGCGACACCCAGTGCGTTCACGGCGATGTTCCGCCGGACGCCGGGCTCGACCCCTTCGGCATACTTCGCCGACCGGGAAGGAGCCCAGCTCGGCAGGTGAGGCCTCAGTAGGTGACGACGATGCGGCGGGCGGTCCCGTCGACGCGGATGTGCCCGCCGTACGGGATCACCACCTGCGGGTCCGTGTGGCCGAGGTCGACATCGAGGACGGCCATCGTGTCGGGGGCGTACTCGCTCAACGCGCGCAGGACCGCCTGCCGTTGCTCCGCACAGAACCGGTCCCCCTCCTCGGCGCCGAGCGGCTGCGCGAACGACCAGCACTTGGCCCGCCCCATGATCAGCGCGGGGAACTGCTGGAGGAGCCCACGCTCTCCCATGCTCCGCAGAACCCAGTAGACCTCGTCAGCAGAGGGCATGTCCTCGGACGTCTCCAGGAAGAGCACGCTGCCGGTGTACTCGTCGACCGGCCGGATCTCGCGGTCGGCCATGAGCAGCCACGACAGGATCTCCAGGTTGCCGCCCCAGCCGGTCCCTTCGACGACCCGGTCGGCGTTGTGCCAGATCCAGCCGTCGGCGGGGCGCATCTCGGGCTCTGAGTCGAAGGTCCGCGGGTCCTCCCAGGGGCGGTTGACGTGGTCGGTCTCCTTGGCTGGAGTCAGTTCGTAGGTTCCCCGGGTGAAGAGGGCGGCTCGCAAGGAGTCGGCGGTCAGGGGGTGCATCGCGCCGGGGCGTCCGAGTTCGACCATCACCGACCCGCCGTGGTAGCCGACGATGCCCAGGTTCCGGAGGAGGACCAGCAGGTTGGTGTTGTCGCTGTACCCGAAGAACGGCTTGGGGTTGGCGCGCAGGAGCTCGCGGTCCAGGTGCGGAAGAACGGTGATCTGGTCGTCACCGCCGATGCTGGCGATCACCGCCTTGATCTCGGGGTCGGCGAACGCCGCGTGGATATCGGCGGCCCGCTCGGCCGGAGTCGACCCCATGGTGCGCGTCGCCGGATACTCCACCACTTCGAGCCCGAACTCCTCGCGGAGTCTGCGTAGCCCCAACTCGTAGGGCAGGGGCAGGATTCCGGGCAGCCCGGAGGACGGGGAGATGACGGCGACGCGGTCGCCGGGGCGGGGCTTGTCAGGGTAACTGGGTGTCGTCATCCGGCGAGCGTAGGACCAGCCCGTTCCCGGTGTCAGCCGGGTTTCGGCTCAGACCGACCGGCATTGGGGGGTGGGTGAAGGAGCGGGGCTGGGGTGCGTGCATCGCAAGGCGGAGGATTGAGCCATGGCGGAGCCATGGTGATGGACGACAACGCCGCGAGGTGCGCGCCCCAGCCCCGTGACGCCGCCCCCCAATTGCCAGTCGGTCTCAGGTACGCGGCCGGGGGTTTCCGCCCGGTGGCCGAGGCCGATGTGCGCGGAGGAACCGTGCTCCCGATGGTGACCGAGCCTGCGCAGGTCACGACCACCGCCACGGCTCTGTCCGGCATGCCGCACTGACGCACCACGTTCGCGGAAACATCAACAGACTCGGCAACATCCCCGACGGCGGCGCACGCAAGGCCCTGGGCCGACAGGAGGGCCGCCGAACCCGTTCCGGGTCCGGCGTTCCACTCGGGCACGGCGCGCTCAAGGAGTCAGGCACCACCCCGGTCTCTATCATGGGCAGGGAGAGGCCTGGGACGAGGTGGTGCCGGTGCGCGTAACCAAGGTTTCCGGGGGCCTCGACGCAGGGGCGGGAGACTCGCTGCCGGGGGCGTGCACGGCCATCGCATACGTGGCGGGCAACGGCGCGATCTCCCTGTGGAGCCCGCAGGCGGAAGCACTTCTTGGATACCCCGCGGAAGACGTCTGCGGAAAGCCGGCGGTGGATCTGCTGACCACCCGGGAGGACCGGGAAGCCGCGGTGGCTGCCCAGGTACGGCATACAGCCGGGCAGAGCTGGGACGGCGTACTGGGCATGAGGCACCGCGACGGGCACGAGGTGTCGGTAGCGGTACGCGTGCGGCCCCTGCTCAGCAGGGAGGGCCAGGCCGGCTGGTCCGTCAGGGCCGCCGACGCGCGAGAGGTGGAACGGGAGGAGGTCGATCACGCGATCCTGCAGGCGCTCTTCAGCCAGTCCCCGATCCCGGTGACCGTCACGGATACCGAGCTGCGGTACCTGTGGGTGAATGCCGCGGCGGAGCGCGCGCACGCCCTGCCCGCCGAGCGGCTCATCGGCCGGCGTATCGGCTATGCCTCACCGGACTCGACCTCGACGATCGACCGGGTCCTGAGGCGGGTGCGGGACACCGGCGAGCCGGTGGTCGACTTCAAGGTGCGCAGCCGCCTTGCGTCCGATCGGGACCGTGAGCACGTGTTCTCCGCCTCCTCCGCCCGGCTGACCGACCCGGCCGGCCGCGTCCTGGGGATGTGCCAGATGTACATCGACGTCACCGACGGCTATCAGGCCCAGCAGCGGCTGGCGCTGCTGACCGAGGCCGGCGTGCGCATCGGCACCACGCTGGACGTGATGCGCACGGCGCAGGAACTGGCTGACGCGGCCGTTCCCGGGCTCGCGGACTTCGTCGCCATCGACCTGCTGGAGGCGACGGTGCGGGGCGAGGAACCGGCCCCCGGGCCGGTGGCCGGGGAGGTGCATACCCGCCGATCAGGACTCCGTTCCATACGCGGGCACGCCCCGGAGGCCGTGTCCGTGGTGGGCGAGACGGTGGCGTTTCACCCGGGCACGCCACAGGTCCGGAGCCTGGCCACCGGGCAATCGGTACTGGTGCGGAATCTGGACGCGGACGAGTGGTTCGCCCACGACGCCCGGCGGGCCGAGAAAGTCCGCGAGTTCCATTTCCACTCGTACATGGCAGTGCCGCTGCGGGCCCGCGGCATCACGCTGGGTGTGGCCACCCTCGGCCGCCACCAGGATCCGCGCCCGTACGACGAAGGGGACCTGTCCCTCGCCGAGGACTTTTCGTCCCGCGCCGCGGTATGCATCGACAACGCCCGCCGCTACACCCGCGAGCACAACACCGCCCTGGCCCTGCAGCGCAGCCTGCTGCCGCACGATCTGCCCGATTTCCCCGCCGTCGAGACCGCCCACCGGTATCTGCCCGCTGCCACCCACGCCGGAGCGGGCGGGGACTGGTTCGACGTCCTGCCCCTGTCGGGAGCCCGCGTCGCCCTGGTCGTCGGAGACGTCACCGGCCACGGCCTGCACGCGGCGGCCATCATGGGACGGTTGCGCACCGCTGTCCATACACTGGCCGACCTCGACCTCCCTCCCGACGAGGTCCTCACCCAGCTCGACGACCTCGTCATCCGTCTCACCGAGGAGGATCCCGACTGCGAGGGCGCCACTTGTCTGTACTCCGTCTACGACCCCATCTCCCGCATCTGCACCTTCGCGCGCGCCGGTCATCCCCCACCCGTCCTGGTGCAGCCCGATGGTGCGGTGGAGGTCCTCGACGACATCCCGCCCAACCTGCCCCTGGGTCTGGGCGGTCTCCCCTTCGAAACCGCTGAACGCCGTCTCGCGGACAGCTCTGTCCTGGCGCTCTACACCGACGGCCTCATCGAAGCACCGGGCTGGGATATCGACGCCGGACTCGACCAGCTGTCCCGCACCATGGCCGGCCCCACCCGACCGCTCGAGCAGCTCTGCGATGCCGTAGTGGCCTCCCTGCTGTCGGAGCACCGATCCGATGACGCTGCCCTGCTCCTTGCCCGCACCCGCGTATTGGAAGCAGGCCGGGTCGTCTCCTGGGAACTGCCGGTCGACCCCGCGCAGGTCGCCCACGCCCGTACCCTCACCACCCGTCAGCTTGCCACCTGGGGCTTGGAACCACTCACCTTCACCACCGAACTGATGGTCAGTGAGCTGGTCACCAACGCCATCCGGCACGCGCGCGGCCCCATCGCCCTGCGTCTCATCCACGCCACAGCCCTCATCTGCGAAGTCTCCGACGGCAGCCTCAACGCCCCGCATCTGCGCCGCGCGCGCACCGGCGACGAGGACGGCCGCGGCCTGTTCCTCGTGGCCCAGCTCGCCTCCCGTTGGGGTGCCCGCTACAACCGCGACGGCAAGACCATATGGGCCGAGCAAGCTCTTTCTCCTGTCGGAGCACCGATTCCGGCGATGTGACGCTCAAGCAGAGGCCCCCGTAACGCGGACCGCGCATCGGATACATGCTGAGGGCCGGCTCGCCCGGCATGATCACGTACGGGATGCCCCGCCCGTCGAGGCGGACCGAGGGCCGACAAACTCCACGATGCCGATGGACTTGATCGCGCCTGGCGAGAAATTCTCGACCCAGGGCCGGGTGTCGGCAAGTGCCTCAGCCCTGTACGTCGGATCGCCCGAAACTGTGGCACGGAAGATCGCCGCCACGCTCCAGACACTGGGTGCGAGCCGTTTCGACCTGAAGTACGGGATGAACGGCCTGCCGCACGAGGCACTGATGACCACTGTCGAGCTCTTCGCACGCAGGTGGCGCCGCTGGTGCGCGACATGCCGGCGTCCTGAAGCATCACGTTCAGTGAGACCCCGCTGACGAGATATCAGAGTGTCGCCCGCACGCGTCCGCTCCGCGGGGACCAGCTGCTGGTAGCAGGCTGGCGGAGTCGGGGGGAACCGCCCGGCGTCGAAGTCCAGCGTCGAAAGCCCTGCGAAGGGGGAACTTGCAGGCCCCCGACGAGGCGTGGCGGCGGCTCTCCTGCGGCGACGGTGCCAAAGGACCGCGGCTTTACGACTGGGCTGCCGCCCGCCTGTCGGCGGTCTGGGAGTTCGACGGCGACGAGCCCACCGGCAACGCTGGATGCTCGCCCGCCGCAGCATCACCAAGCCCGACGATCTCGCCTACTTCCTCGCATCCGCCCCTTGGACGCCACCGTCGCCGATCTCGTGCGGATCGCCGGATGCCGCTGGAAGATCGAGGAATGCTTCCAGAGCGCGAAGAACGAATGCGGCCTGGACCAGTACGAAGTCCGCCGCTACGTCGGCCGGCACCGCCACATCACCCTCGCCATGCTCGCCCACGCGTTCCCGACCGTCACCGCCGCCCAGGAACGGCAAAAAGGAGGGAACCGACCATGACACGCCCGGCCTCGTGGACCTCGCGCTGGCCGAAATCCGCCGTCTACTGGCAACTACCCACCCGCGTCAACGTTGGCGAACGTCCCGAAGGAGAGCTGTTCTTGGCGCCGTAGTACCTCCGGGCACGAGGTGACTGGACCGCATCGCAGAGGGCGTTCGACCTGCGCGGGGGGAAGCTCCCGGCCGCGGCCGCCGAAGGAGCGAGCGTCCGCGTGATCATCCGCGTACCGAAGGGCACGCCACCACTTCCCCGTCCCCAGCTCCCGCGTTCCTGCCCGAACAGGCTTTGCAAGGGACAGAATTGCGGGCATGTTGAGTCAAGATGATCTGGAGCAGTCCATCCGCGCGCTCTCCGACGACGAGGCCATCCGTGCGCTGACGGCGCTGGCGGAGGAGCGCGGGCTGCTCCCCGCCGCGCACCGGTTTTCTCCGGAGGGCGGCAGGCTGAGGGCCGGGGTGGACGCCGTGGAGCTGGAGCGGTACTTAGATCCGGGGCAACCCGAGTTGTCAGGCGGGGAGTTGGCGCGCCGTGTACTGGAATACGCAGTGGCCCTGCGCGAGGACCTGGCGAATACGGTAGGCGAGGCGGTCGCGTACGCGCGGTCGCCCATGGACCGGCTCGACCCCGTCACGCTCCCTGTCGCCGCGCTCGCCATCACGCTGCTGCAGACCGAGGTGGTCGTGAAGCGGGACCCGCGCGGAAGGTGGAGCCTGACCATCCACAAGCGGGCCATGCGGGACTCCTCTCTCGGGCGGGTCCTGACGGCCCTGCTTTCGCAGATCACCAGCGGCAAGTAGCAGGCGGATCGGGAGGGGGTACGGGATGACGGTCTCGGCGAGGGTGCCGTACGCGTGGCGCTGCGAGGAATGTGCCCAGGAGCGCAGGGTTCCGGCCTGGCGGGTCATCGACGCGCGTGAGCGGGCCGACGTCCTGGCGGCCCCCGCTCCGGGCGTCTCCTGGGTGGACTGCCCCGTCTGCGGTACGAGGACGCACATCGAGGCGCCGCTGCTGGTCCTGTGCCCGGGTGGGGCGGCGCCCCTGCTGCTCGCGGTCCCGGTCGCGGAGCTCCGGCACGATCCGCCGCGGTCCGCGGCATCCCTGCTGGAGGAGGCCGGGCGGGCCGGGGCCTTCCTCGGCGGTGCCTTCGCCGGGCGGGTGATCCCGCTGCCGCGCAGGTTGCTCCCGTTCGTCCTGGCCCGCGATCTCGAACGGGACCTGGAGGACCCCGAGGCGGCATGTCGGCAGTTGCAGCCGGAGGGGGCGCCGACGGTCGCGAACTACAGGATCTTCCTCCAGTACCTCGGGGAGGAACGGGGTGACACCCGGGTGGGGGAGCTCCTGGCCGCGATGCTGGGCAGTTTGCCGGACGACCTCGCGGGTCTCGTCCGCTCGCACCCGGAACTGACGGACGGCACCAGGGTGCGCGATGCGGGGCGCGAGGAGCTCCGCGCGGCTGAGGGCACGCCGCTCGAAGCGGTGATGCGTATCCGTCAGCAGCTCCTGGACGAACTGTGCGACGGCCGGACGCCTCCGGCGGCGGCGATCCGCCGCTACTTCGAAGCCTGGGTCCACTTCGACGGCGGTCTGCGGTCACGGCTGCGCGCGATGTACCTCGAGGCCCGGAACACCGACGGGCCGGAGGGCATCCCGCTCGCCCGTGAGGCTCTGGCGCTCGCCGCCGGACTGGGTGAGGAGGAGATGGAGACCGAGCTCGCCGCACTGCTCGGCAGGCACCTGGTGCACGCGGTGCAGGGTGGGCTCGATGCCGATCCGTCCGAGGCGGTCCAGGTCCTCGAACGGGCGCTGCGCCGGCTGCCCGAGGGCAGTCTGCAGTGGGTGGAGGTGGCGAACAACCTCGCCAGTGCGCACCACCTGCGTGATGACGGCGACCGGCTGGAGACCTGGGAGGTGGCACGCGACCTGCTGGCGCGCGCGACCGTACTGGACCGCCGTGAGCATCCTGAGTTCTGGGCACGGGTCCAGACCAATTACGGGCTGCTCCTGTCGGAACGGCCGGGCGGCGGCCCCGAGGACCTCACCCTGGGCATCGAGCACATCAGGGCCGGGCTGGAGAAGCGCGCCCCCGAGCGTGACCGGGTCGCCTGGGCCTACTCGATGGTCAACCTCGGCCTGCTGCTGTACCGCCGCGCCGGGGCGGAGGACCTGCGGCAGGCGGAGCGGTGCTATCGGGAGGCCCTGCGGTACCTCGGCGCCGGTGACGACGCGGCGCTGTGGTCCCGGATCCAGTGCAATCTGGCCGACCTGCTGCTGTCCCGGGACCCGGTCGACGCGCACGGCGCCAGAGAAGCGGCGACCGCGGCGCTCGGCCTGTCCGCCGCGCGCCCCGGCCTTCTCGACACCGGCCGCATCAGCTGGCTGCTGGCCCGGGCCAGTGATCACCTCGACGGCCTGGACGGCGCCGAGAGCGAGCGGCTGCGCCGGGAGGCCCTGTCGGCCGCACCGCCCGCGGTGTCGCCGTCCCTGCACCTCGGCATCGCCCGGGAATTGCTCCACGCCTACGCCTCGGCGGAACGCTGGAGCGAGGCGGCCGATGTCGCGTCGGACATGGTGACTGCCGTGAACGCGCTCTACGACGCCCAGGTCACCGGAGCCGGACGCCGGAGCGTGCTCGCCCAGGTGACCACGATCGCCCGCTGGGCCGCCTTCCTGCTGGCCAGGGCGGGGCGCCCGGAGCGCGCGGTCGAGGCCATCGAAAGCGGACTGGCCTGCGAGCTCTCGGTGGTGGCCGGGCGGGGAGCGGCGGACCTGGAAGCCCTTGAGCAGACCGATCCGGCCACGGCCCGCCGCTACCGGCTGGCGCGGGCCCGGTACCGCTCCACGGTCGGCGCAGCGACCCAGGCGGCGACTGGCGGTCCCGCTTCCACGGCGCGTGAGGAGGCCGAAGCCGAACGCGGTGTGCGCACGGCGATCGAGGAGATCCGCGCGATCCCGAGCTTCGAACGCTTCCTGCGCACCAGCGAGCTGGAGGACATCGTCCGGGCGGCAGGCGGTAGCCCGCTGGCCTACCTGGTGAACGCGCCCTGGGGCAGCTGTGTCCTCGCGCTACCCCGTACACCGGGCGCGCGGCCCGCCGTACGGGCCGTTCACGTTCCCGAGGTGAGCAGCGAGTCCGTCACCCGCCTCCTGATCATGGATCCGGCCGACAGCGCCCTGGGGCTGCTCCTGGCACAGGAGGGCGGGGCGCTCCGGCGTAGGCGTCAGCTCCCGCAAGCCTTGGACCGGCTCGCCGCCCTCGCACCGCTCCTACGGCCGGTCGCGCGGCTCCTCGCAGACGACCCGGGGCACGAGGCTGTCGTCGTCCCGACCGGTCTGCTGGGCGTGGTGCCCCTGCACGCCGTGCCGCTCGGGGTGGAAGGCGTACTCGACGACCTCGGTACCCTGGTCGTCTCCCCGTCCGCCGCGGTGTACGCGGCGTGCCGCTCCGCGGCCGCACGGCCGCCGCAGAGTGTGCCCCGCCTGGTGGCCGTGGCCGACCCCGACGGTTCGCTTCCCGGCAGCGGCGCCGAACTCGCCGAAATTCGCGCACTGTTCGAAGAGAGCCGTTGCGCGGTGGGTTCCGAAGCCACCGTGGGCTGGGTGCTCGGCCATCTCGCCGAGGCCTCGTACCTGCACCTCAGCTGCCACGGCAGCGGCGGATTCGACGGCGTGGGCGGCTCCCTCGCCCTGGCCGACGGCCGCCTGGACATGGACACCCTGGTCCACCGGCAACTGCCCGCCTGCAGACTGGCCGTGGCCAGCGCATGCCAGTCGGGCCACTACGCGATGGCGGAGGCTCCGGACGAGTTCCGCGGGCTTCCGGCCGGCTTCCTCCAGACCGGGGTGGCCTGCGCGGTGGCCGGGCTGTGGCAGGTGGACGACATGGTAACCGCGTTGCTGATGACACGCTTCTACGAACTGATCTCTCCCGCACACGGTGCCGACGGCGTTCCCCCGGTGTCGGCACTGCGCCAGGCACGCGGGTGGTTGCGCCGTCTCACCTGGGAGGAGCTCGCGCGGTACACCGCCGCCCGTCCGCATCTGGCGGCCCTGACCGAGCGGTACACCGCTCGGCCGACGACCGACGAGTGCCCTTTCGCCTCGCCGGTCCACTGGGCCGCGTTCACCGCATGGGGGGTCTGAGTGCTCCGCGCCGGGCCCCTGTCAGTTCCTCTGCGTCGGCCCGTTCGAGTCGAGTGTGTACTGGGCGACGGGGCCGAAGGGTGATTGCGGGGTGTTGACCTGCATCATCGTGTATCGCCCGCCCACGAGGCCCGTGAGGGTCACAGTGGCCGGGTAGTGGACTTCTCTGCCGCTCGCGCAGCTGGGCTGGCAGACGACCGCCGACTCCTGCCCGCTGGCTTGGGCGGTGGACTGCCCCCAGCCTGACCAGGTCAGGCCCTTGAGCCCGCCGTTCCCGTCTCCGCAGTGGAGCAGGAGTGATTCGGGCTCGGCCAGGTACTCCCCGAAGCAGTTTACGATCGCGGCGGGCCGCGTGCTCTGCCGTGTGGCGGCCGTCGTCGGCGGCTGCGCGGAGGGTTCCGTGACGGGGGAGGGCTCGGCAGGCGGGGTCGGTTCGGCGGTTGTCTGCCGGGGTGCCTCGGTGGTGGGGTCAGCGGTCGGGGGGGCGGGCGTCGAGGCGGTCGATTCCTCGGCCGACTGCGGGGACGCCGTGACGGTGGCTCTGGGGTCGGCGATGGTGTCGGTTCCGCTGCCGTAGCCGGACACGAGGGCGATGACGGTGGCGGCGATCACGATGCCGATGGCGATGCCCGCGCCGACGGCGCGCCCGCGCCAGGCCGGTGCGGGCGGGGACACCGGCTTCGTCGGAATGCCCGCGTGCGACGGGGGCTTGTCGACGACCTCCGCGGCGGACTCCGGGATGGCCGGCCGTCTGCGCAACTCGTCCCGGAGCCGCTCGATTTCCGCCTGCTGCTCGGCGATCAGCTCGTGTACCTCCAGCGGCCAGGGGCGCGCCGAGGGCGTGAGCCGGCCGATGGCTTCCAGCAGTTGGGCCGCGCTCGGCCGGGCAGCGGGGTCCTTGGCCAGGCAGCCGGCCGCGATCGGGCGGATCTTCTCCGGGAGCCCGCTGAGATCGGGCTCGGTGTGTACGACGTTGTATAAGGTCTGCGGCAGGGAGGGTCCGACGAACGGGCACTCGCCGGTGCACGCCATGACCAGCACCGTCCCGAGGGAGAAGATGTCGCTGGCCGGTTCCAGCGGCTCACCCCGGGCCTGCTCCGGGGACATGAACCCGGGTGAGCCGACCAGCCAGCCCGCGGTTGTCAGCTCGCTGCCGTCCTCGCTGTCGGCCGCCCGGGCGATGCCGAAATCGATCACTCGGGGCCCGTCGTCGGCGAGAAGTACGTTGGACGGTTTCAGATCCCGGTGCACCAGGCCGGCCCGGTGGATGGTGGTCAGGGCCGAGGCCAGTCCCACGGTCATCCGCAGAGCCGATTCCTCGGGCAGTGCGCCGACGGCCGCCACGGCTTGCTGCAGCGAGGGGCCGGGGACGAACACAGACGTCAGCCACGGTTCGGGGGCGTCCGCATCCGCGTCGATGATCGCGGACGTGTACTCTCCGGAGACCTTGCGGGAGGCTTCCACCTCTCGGCGGAACCGTGCTCGGAATCCGTCGTCCTCGACGAACTGCGTCCGTACCTGCTTCAGCGCGACCAACTGCCCGTCCGGGGCACTGCTCAGCAGGACACGGCCCATGCCGCCCCGGCCGAGTTCCGCGATCGTCCGATACCTTCCGACTGTCACCGGGTCGGTGTCCGCTAATCGTTTCACTCTGTCCCCCGCATCAGAAGAACCGTCAGGACCGAGTCTCGGCGCCCCACGCAGCCCAACGCAAGACACCGGGGCTCCCGCACGCCGCGCGCGCATCACTCGGCGAGATCGCTCTGGCCGCCTCGCACAGCGACAGTTTCCTCGGCACCCGCTGCAAACGCCTGGTCAAACGGTGCGATCGCCCCAAGGCCCTGGTCGCAGTCGCCCGCTCAATCCTCGTCATCGTCTGGCATCTGGCCAACAACCCGGGCACCGTCAAAAATGCCCTCGGCGCCGCCTACCACCAGCACCTCATCGCGCCGGCCCGCCACACCCGCGACCTGGTCCGCCAACTCAAGGCCCTCAGCCATGACGTGGGTGAGGCGGTGGGCTGCGTGGTGCGACCGGGTGGGCGCCGGCTGTGGAGTCGTGGACGCTGGCGGCGGTGACAAGGACGGTCAGGAGAAGGCCGAGGGTGTCGGTGGCGATGTGCCGTTTCCGGCCGATGGCCTTCTCCCACCGTACGAACGGACAAAGCGTCAGCCACGGGCGCCGTGCCGGCGGAGGCCCGCCTCTGTCCACAACGGCAGGAAGAGTTCGTCGAGCGTACACGTGCACGACCAGACCGGACCGGCATCACGTACAGATACTCTGCCTGACCAGCCGCGACGGGTTTCCGAACGGCACAGGGTCTGGACCGTGCGCCGTCAGACCACCACCGCGCCCGGCGGGCTGCTCGACAAGGGCACCAAGGGCAAGCGCGCCCGCAGGATCCCCTTGATCGAGGAGGTCCGCGGGCTGGTCGCCGAGCGACTTCTGGCTGCCGGGCCCGACCCGGACGCGCGCTTGTTCACCGGGCCCCGACGCGGACGCATATCAACTGCCGTATGTGCGATGCCACCCACTGGGACGAGGTGGTCACCCGCCTTGGCTACGAGCACCTGCGGCGGCACGACTTGCGGCACACCGGCCTGACCTGGATGGCCGACGCGGCAGTTCCGCTGCACGTACTCCGGAAGATCGCCGGGCACGGCTCGCTACTCACCACCCAGCGGTACCTCCACCCGGACCTACGCTCGCTCATCGAGGCGGGCAACTCCCTGAGCGCCCATCCAACCGGCAGGCGGTCCCCGTCAGAGCCCCTGCTGCGGGCGGTCAACTCGCTGTAGGAATGCCTCTCGGAGGAGCCGGTCCCCAGATGGTCCCCAAGAGTGATCTTGAAGACCAAATCAACGGATCATGCCTTCAATGAGAAAAGGCCCGCTGATCTGGGCTTTCACCCCAACCAACGGACCTCATCTGTCCGTCGGGACGACAGGATTTGAACCTGCGACCCCTTGACCCCCAGTCAAGTGCGCTACCAAGCTGCGCCACGTCCCGATGCTCGCCTGACCTGGGCTTTCCCCCTGGCCGAACGCGCATGAGAACAGTACCGCACTTGAGCGGGTGCTCACGAACCCCTTTCCATGGTTGACCTCAACCATGCTTGAGGTTGAATGCTGGACGCATGACGATCAAGACAGCCGCTCCGGCGCACACATACCGTGACCTGAACCGCCTGATGAGCCTGATGACCGGCGACGAGAAGCACGGGCCCGCCGCCACCTCCACCCTCGACGCCCTCTGGGTTCTGTACGACCAGGTGCTGCGCGTCACCCCCGACACCGTCGACGCCCCGGACCGGGACCGGTTCCTGCTCTCCAAGGGGCACGGACCGATGGCGTACTACGCCGTCCTCGCCGCGCACGGCTTCCTCGACGAGGAGTTGCTGCCCGGATTCGGGGGGTACGACTCACCGCTTGGGCATCATCCGGACCGCATGCTCGTCCCCGGCGCCGAGATCGGCAGCGGTTCACTGGGACACGGATTGCCGCTGGCTGTCGGCAGTGCGCTCGGGCTCCGGGCGCAGGGGCTGACCCGCCCCCGGGTCTGGGTGCTGATCGGGGACGCCGAGCTGGACGAGGGCAGCAACCACGAGGCGATCGCCTACGCCGGTCCGGCCGGCCTCGAGCAACTGCACACCCTGGTGATCGACAACGCCTCCGCCACCTTCGGGTGGCCCGGCGGCATCGCATCCCGGTTCGAGGCGGCCGGCTGGTCGGCCGCGACCGTGGACGGGCGCGACCACGAGGCGCTGTACGCGGCATACACGGCACCGCATCCCGGGCAGCCGCGGGCCGTGGTCGCCCGCGTCTCCCCCAAGAACTGACCGCCGCACCACCGCTCACCAACGATTCAGCGATTCAGAACGAGGGAGAACCGACCCATGGACACCATGCGTGACCGATTCATCACCACCGCGTCGCGGCTGCTGGACGACGACCCCAGGCTGGCCGTGGTGCTGGCCGAGATCAGCCGGGACGGCTTCGACCGCGCCGAGCGCGCCCATCCGGACCGGGTGATCAATGTCGGTATCCGGGAGCAGCTGCTGGTCGGCGCGGGGGCCGGACTGGCACTGACCGGGATGCGACCGATCATGCATACGTTCGCCCCGTTCCTGGTGGAGCGGCCTTTCGAGCAGGTGAAGCTCGACTTCGGGCATCAGGGCGTGTCCGGGGTGCTGGTCAGCGCCGGAGGTTCGTACGACTGGCCTGCCGGCGGCGTCACCCACATGGCGCCCGGCGATGTCGCGCTGATGGACACCCTCGACGGCTGGACGGTGCAGGTGCCGGGCCACCCCGACGAGGCGGAGGCCCTGCTGCGGCAGGCTGCCGCCGGGGAGGACAAGGTCTACCTGCGGCTCTCGCTCCAACAGAACGAGCGGGCCCGGGCGGTCGGCGTCGGTGGCGGGTTCACGCCGGTGCGGGAGGGGAGTAACGGGGCGGTGATCGCCGTCGGCCCCATGCTCGACAACGTCCTGGCAGCGACGGACGGCCTGGATGTGACGGTGCTGTACGCGACAACCGTGCGCCCCTTCGACGCGGCGGGACTCCGGCGCGCGGTCGGGGGCCGGGAGACGGCGGACGTGGTGATCGTCGAGCCGTACCTGGCGGGCACGTCGACGGGCGCCGCCAACGATGCGCTCGTCGATCTGCCGCACCGGGTGCTGGGGCTCGGGGTGGGGAAGGCGGAGCTTCGCCGGTACGGACAGATGGACGAACACCTCGCCGCACATGGCCTCGATCCGCACGGGCTGCGGGAGCGGATCACCGGCTTCCTGGGCGGCTGACCGAGGCGGGGGCGGCAGCCGCATCCGCCGCCGGTGCCCTTCCGGAATCGTCGTACCCAGTCTGCCCGGATCGCTGCACAGTCCGGCCGGATACCGGGAGGCGGCCCGGGAGTTCAACAAGGCGGGCCTGGCCGCCCGCGAGTCCGGACTGAAGCTGCTCTACCACAATCACGGCACGGACCATCAGGTGGTGGACGGGGTCAGCCTGTACGACATCCTGCTCGCCGGGACCGATCCGGAACTCGTCGGCTTCGAACTGGACCTGTACTGGGCGGCCAACGGTGGCGCCGCGGCGCCGGGCGAGCTGTTCGTACGCCATCCCCGGCGCTTCCCGGCGCTGCATGTGAAGGACATGGCGCCGAACGGGGACTTCGCCGATGTCGGGTCGGGGGTACTGGACTTCCGGGCGATGTTCGACACGGCGCGGCGGGGCGGGGCGGGGTGAAGCAGTAGCTGGTGGAACACGACTCACCGGCTGATCCGTTCGCCTCGGCGCTCGCCGGCTATACGTATCTGTCGCGGCTGCGGTACTGAGCGGACCGGCGCGCGCAGCGGCCCCGGAGAGCGTTCCGCCTCCCCGGGGCCGCTGTGTGCTCAGTGGGCGGCAAGCAGCTGCCCGTACCGGGCGAGGGTCGCGTCCACGGTGGCCGGGAGCGGGTTCGGGGTGAGGCCGTAGGCCTTCTCGATGGCTGAGGAGTCGACGATCTGCGCCTCGGTGTGCTGGTAGAACATCTCGGCGTACTCCGCCATGAAGGCCTCGTCGAAGGGGCCGACCGGTCGCGGCTCGTCGACGACGGTGAAGACCGAGATGCCGGCGGGCGCATTCGCGCTGGTGTGACGCCGGGGGCCGCACCGGGCGCCTTGCCGTGCGGGCCCGGGCGCCCTCGCGTGGTGGCGGGGCGGACCGCCCCGATCAGTCGTGGGCGGACGCCGCGCCGAGCAGATCGCGGATGTGGGCCGCCGCGTCCCGGAATTCCTGGCGGCCCACCGTCTCGCCGTACTCCCGTTCCGCGTCCAGCCCCACCTCGATGATCTCGGTGATGGTGCCGGGCCGTGGGCTCATCACCACCACCCGGTCGGCCAGATAGACCGCCTCCGAGATCGAGTGGGTCACCAGCAGCACGGTGGTGCCGGTCTCCCGCCAGATGCGGTTCAGTTCCATGTTCATCTGCTCACGTGTGAGGGCGTCGAGCGCGCCGAACGGCTCGTCCATCAGCAGCACCGGCGGTTCGTGCAGCAACGCGCGGCACAGCGCGACCCGTTGCTGCATCCCGCCGGACAGCTCGTGCGGATACGCGTCCTCGAAGCCGCCGAGCCCGGTCATCCGGATCAGCTCGTCGGCCCGGTCGCGCGCCCTGGCCGCGGGCATCTTCCGAATCTCCGCCTGCAGCAGGATGTTGCGGCGCGCGGAACGCCACTCCAGGAGGGCGGCGCGCTGGAACACGTAACCGATGTCGTGCCGTGGGCCCTTGACCCGTTCGCCGCCGAGCCTGACCTCGCCCGAGGACGGCTTCAGCAGTCCGGCGACCAGCTTCAGCAGCGTCGACTTGCCGCATCCGGACGGTCCGACCAGGGCGACGAACTCGCCCGGCGCCACGTCGAGCGAGACCTCCCGCAGGGCGGTGACATCGCGGTTCTTGCCGCGGAACCGGACCGAGACGTCCGACACCCCGACGGCCGGGGTGACGGCGCGACGGTCGCTCGCACCGAGCGGGTCCCGGGGCTTCGCGTCCTGCTTCGGCATCGTCATCCCTTCAGCGCCGTCTTCGCGTCCCAGTACTCCGCCACGGACTTGGGCTTGCTGACCATTCCGGCCTCGGCGAAGACATCGATGGTCTGCTGCCAGTCCGCCTCGTCGTTGACCCCGGGCGCCTTGCCCTCGGTCGACGTGGTGTGCAGCAGCGTGAGCGTCGTCCTGAACTGCTCCGCGAGCACGGTCTTCGGCGGCAGCTGCTCCGACGCCCCGTCCATGGCCGCGACCGCAGGCTCGGGCGCCTTCGCCGCGGCGGCCCATGCCTCGCTGACCGCCTGCGCCATGCGCCCCGCCAGCTCGGACCTGGAGGCGAGAAGCTTCTGCCCGGCGAGCAGACCGTTGGAGTAGAAGTTCAGCCCGTTCTCGGAGAAGCGCAGATACGAGACGGTTTTCTTGGCCTTCTCCTGCATGGTCGGGCCCTGGTCGCTGGCGTAGCCGAGCAGTCCGTCGGTCTTCCCGGAGATCACCGCGGCGATCTTGCCCGCCGGGTCGGTGTTCTGGACCTTCACCTCCGACGCGTCGATGTTGTTCTTCTTCAGGAAGATCGGGAACGTCTTGGAGAGCGCGTCACCGGCCGTCCCGGCGATCGTCCTCCCCTTCAGATCGGCGGGTGACCCGATGCCCTCGGCGTCGAAGGACTGCACGGACGCGGGGGTGGTCTGCAGGAAGACGCCGAGGCTCTTGACCTGCACCCCCTGGTCGACCGCGGCCAGCAGCGCCGGGGTGTCGGCCCAGCCGAAGTCGGTCTGCCCGGCGGCGGTCGCCTGCACCGTCTTCTGCGAGCCCTGGCCCGCCTGGATCGTCAGGTCGATGCCGTGCTTCTCGAAGATCTTCTGCTGCTTGCCGTAGTAGAACGGCGCGTGTTCGCCGTACGGATACCAGTTGAGCGTCAGCGTGACCTTGTCCAGCTTCTTGCCCGAGTCACTGGTGGAGGTCGACGCGTCGTTCCCGCCGCAGGCCGTGGCCAGCAGGACGAGAGGTACAACACCGATCAGGAGTCTGCGCGCGTGCATGGGCTGGCCCTTCTAGCAACGGGGTCCGTGACAGCAATCAATGGGTGGTGCTCGGTACGGGACGGGGTGGCGTTCAGTACGAGGTGGTGGCCGGCGCGTCGCGGCGGCTGGCGTGCCAGGGGAGCAGGAGCCGCTCGGCGATCTCGACGGCAACGAAGAGGACGACGCCGATCAGGGACATCACCAGCAGCCCGGCGAACAGCATCGGTGTGTCGAGGTTGCCGTTGGCCTGCAGGATCACATAGCCCAGCCCCTCGTTGGCGCCCACGAACTCGCCGACGACGGCGCCGGTGACCGCCAGGGTGACAGCGACCTTGAGACCGGAGAAGAGATGCGGAAGGGACGCCGGGAAACGGATCTTGAGGAAGGTCTGCCAGGGCTTCGCACCCATCGTCGCCGACAGCTGGAGCATCTCCGGGTCGACGGCTTTGAGTCCCGTGACCGTGGAGATCACCACCGGGAAGAAGGCGATCAGGACGGCGATGAGGATCTTCGGCGCGATGCCGAAGCCGAGCCAGACCACGAACAGCGGCGCGATCGCGATCTTCGGTACGACCTGGGCGAACAGCAGAATGGGATAGAGCGTGCGCTCGACGGTCGAGGAGTACACCATGACCACGGCCGCCAGCACACCGACGGCCACGGCGATCACGAAGCCGAGCAGCGTCTCGTACGTGGTCACCCAGCTGTGCTGCCAGAGATAACTCGTCTTCCCCGTGAGGACATCGAGCGTCGCACCGGGCGACGGCACGAGATACGACTCCACCAGCTCGGCTGCCGAGATCACCCACCAGACGACGAAGCAGACCAGCAGCAGGGCGACCGGGCGCCAGCTCTGCTCGGCCGCCCGCGCCAGTCGCTCCCCCGCGGACGGCCCAGCCCGCCGGGCAACACCCGCCACTTCGGCGGGACTTCTGGTCAACGCGCTCTGGCTCACGGTGAACTCCATGCACTTCGGGGGCAGTTGTGGAGAGCTGTGCGATCCTACGATGACGGAGAAGGCGCTTTCAGAAAGCGCTTTCTGATAAGGTGCCGCCACGCTAATGACTGCCTGCACGCACGGTCAATAGGTCGTCCTGAAGTTTCGGGACCCTGCCGCCACCGCACCCTTGGGGGTCGAGTTGAGTGAACGCGTGACCAGCGGACGGGCGACGCGGGACCGTCCGGGAGCGCGCCGCGCCGTCGCAGCCACGGCCCATGTGACGCTCGACGCCGTGGCCCGGGAGGCCGGGGTCTCACCGGCCACCGCTTCGCGGGCGCTCAACGGTACAGCCACGGTCCGCGACGATCTGCGACAGCGGGTGCACGCGGCGGCGGAACGGCTCGGCTACATCCCCAACGCACATGCACAGGCACTCGCCAGTGCCACCAACAACCGTACGGTCGGCGTCATCTGTCATGACGTCAGCGACCCCTACTTCGCCGCGATCTCCAGCGGTGTGATGCGGGCGGCTGCGGAACGGGGGCTGCTCGTCATGCTGGCCTCCACGTTCCGGGAGCCGGCGCGGGAGATCAGTTACGTCTCCATGCTGCGGGCTCAGCGCGCGCGGGCGATCCTGCTGATCGGCTCGGGGTTCCAGGACCGCGCGTGGGAGCGGGCCATGGATACCGAGCTGGAGCCGTATGTCAGGGCTGGCGGGCGGGTGGCGGTCGTCAGCCGGCACCGCAGTCTGCGGGTGGACACCGTACAGCCGGAGAACCGGGCGGGGGCGGCTGCACTGGCCCGGGCACTGGTGGAGCTGGGGCATCGGAGGTTCGCGGTTCTCAGCGGGCCGCCCGAGCTGACGACGGTCTCCGACCGGTTGGCAGGGTTCCAGGAGGGGCTCGCCGAGGCGGGCATCGGGCTCGACCAGGTGATACAGGGGGCGTTCACCCGTGACGGTGGGTACGAGGCGGCGCGGCGGCTGCTGCTCGCCGCGGCGCGGGCGCCGTCCCGGGCCCGGCCGACGTGTGTCTTCGCGGTGACCGATGTGATGGCGGTCGGGGCGTTGGCGGCGCTGCGGGAGGCGGGGTCTCGGGTGCCGGAGGATGTGTCGCTGGCCGGGTTCGACGACATCCCGCTGGTACAGGAGTTGTCGCCGCCGCTCACGACGGTGGCGCTGCCCCTGACATCGATGGGCGAGAACGCGATCGCGCTGGCGCTGCGGGAGGTGGGGGCCGGGAGCCGGGCCCGGGTGGTGCGGGTCAAGGGTGAGGTGGTGTTGCGGGGCAGTACGGGAGTGCCGGGGGGTGGGGTGCGGTGACCGGGGGCCGCTGGGTCCTCCATCACCGGACGGGCTTGATCGTGCCGTGCGGGCTTGAACCCTCTCCCTGAAGACCTCTTCCACGGGCAATGGCAGGGCCGACCGTCCAAGCTCGACGCCTTCAAGCCCTATCTGGATGACCGCTGGCGGGCTCACCCAGTCAATTCCACGCTCCTACAGGGCGCGCTGGTAACGAACTTCGGATACGGATACTCCGTCGTAGTCATCAGCCTGGACAGCACCGTCAGCGACATAGCCAGCTCGCTCATAGAAGCGGCGTGCCGTGGTGTTGTCGGTGAGGACCCACAACATCACAAAGTCGAAGCCATCGGCGTGAGCCTGAGCGTGCACGGTTTCGAGGAGCGTGCGACCGATTCCGGACCCAGTAAGTGAGGGCCGAACGTACAGAGCGTAAAGCTCACCGATATTTGTACTCGTTCCAGTGCCGCGAAAGGGCCCGAGGCAAGCCCAACCCACGACTCGTCCCTGGGTGTCGACCGCTACCAGGTTAGTTGTGCCCTCCTTCGACCTCTTGAAGTGCTGTCGGCGCTGCTGAGTATCTGCCTCAACCGTCATGCCATCGAGGAAGGACTGGGGCACTATCCCGACATACGCGGCCTTCCAGCCAGTCACTCGTATCGCTGACACCGCCGGGACATCAGCTTCCGTCATAGCTCGTACAGTCAACATCTTGGCACCTTACGAGACCCGTCACCACGACCGCCTGCGAATTACGGTCGAGCAGCCGCAGCGACTACACATAGTGACGCGTCGCTGAGTAGGCCCGAAGCGCGGTGCCGGGATTGCTCCCGGTCCGTTTCTCCGGACCTCTCGCCGAACCCGCCGTGCACCTCTCAGCGCAACGGGCTCTCCACGGTGTCTGCCGTCAGACGGGGTTTGCAGGCTGCCATGGGCTGGGGATCGTGCTGGCCCGGTATCGGTAACGGCTGACCGTGACCGATGCGACCTGGAACAACTCGATCCCGTCCGCCGCGATTGGCCGCCAACGCCCGATGGGGGTGGTGAACCGGCGGCGGGCGTCGCCCCAACTCCAGTGGTGGCGTTCCCGCAGCATGCGGATCAAACGCCACCAGCCTCGTCCACAACCTCGGCGTCCACAGGAATATGGCCTTCTCGCTGAGCAGATCCCGCAGCCGGTCTCCGCAAACGGAAGTCGACGCTCACTGAGCCGAGTCCCCACACCCCAACGACCTCGACCAGACCGATCTGCGCCCTGAGCTCCGGCGCCCCTTCGAATCCCGCCGAAAGGATGCGCCGAAGCACAACCTCCTCCTGCTCGTTCAGTGGTCGAGGACTCACAGGCAGCGACGTCACCCGCTCATCATCCCTTGACGCTGCTCATTGCGGGCAACCGCCACCCACGTTGGTCAACGAACACAGGTCACCCGATCAACGGCTCCTACCAACCTCAACCCCCTATCACTCGCGAGAGGACAGGTGTCGTCACGGTGCGTGCCTGTCCCCCGCCACTTGGGCGAGGGACGGTTGCCGGTCAGGAGTCGTGCAGCCAGATGCGAAGTGTGCCCAGTGTGTCGAATCCGCTGGCGTGTGCGTGCGCGAGGTCGTCCCCGTGTTCGTATCCGACGAGGGGAAGGCCGGGGAAATGGTTGGCGACTGCGGCGATCGCTGATGACCAGATGGCGGCAACGTCGCTGCTGTTGACGGCGAAGAGGTTGGAGAGACCGATCAGCCCCGTGCTGCGGTTCAGGATGACACCGCCGGAGAGGCCTTCGCCGTCGTGGACGGCGAGCACCATCACGGACGGGTCGTCCAGTAGCGCTGGTCGGAAGACGTCCGGGGTTCCGTCACCGCCGTGCCAAGCGGCCTGCCAGTCGCGAAGCTGGGCTGCCGTGGAGACCCGCTCGGTGCGCAAGGCCGGCGTTGCTGGTGCGGGGAGTCCCGCTGGGCGGTGGATCCACTGGGCATTGAAGAGCTCGACGAAGCCGCTGGAGGTGAGGTCGAGCGTGGCGAAACTGTCCTTGATCGAGCACCCGGGGGACGCGGTGTCGATCTCAGCAAGGAAGTCGGGCGGCACCGCGTCGTGGTGCAGAGTGACGGCGTCGGGGTAGTACGGCGGCGTGCGGCGGGAACTCCACCAGGCCGTCTTGCCGAAGGTCCCCAAAATGCCGTGGGACCAGCAGACCGAAGCACACCAGTCGGCATTGTTTCGAGCTGCGGCGGCCTGGATGGAGGTCATCTCGGTTGAGGTCACCCGGGACAGGTTGACACTCCTGAGGCCCGATCGCACGTCCGTTTCCCGCTTGGCTGGATCGGTTGTCGTCAGTGGCCTCGGGGGGCGTATCGACTCCATGGAGTTCCGGCTTCGGTGGCGACGCGGGTGGTGCTCTTGTCGTGGCAGCCGAGTGCTTGGGTGATGGCGGGGGGCTGGGCTTGGAGGACGAGTTTGCGGATGGCCGAGGTGCGGCCTTTCCCGGCCGGGATTCCGAGGTGCCGTAGCGCGTCGCGCAGGGTGCCGGGGCTCAAGGGCCGGCTTGCGCGGCGTCCGGGGCCGAGCCATGCGGAATCATCAGCGGCTACCGCTGTTTTCCGTTCCGACACCCCCCAAGGCCTTGTCCTCCCGTCGGTGGATGTGGCCGATGAGTTCCTGCGCCAGGGACTTGATCGTGTCGAGACCGGCCCGCCCCCAGGGGCGGGGCACGGTGTCGACGGCGCAGACCGCCCCCAGCGCGATGCCCGTACGGTCGATGAGCGGAGCCCCGAGATAGGAACGAATGCCTATGTCGTCGACGACCGGATTGCCGGCAAATCTCGGGTAGTCGCAGACGTCCTCCAGGACGAGCGCCTTCCGCCGTGCGACGACGTGCGGGCAGTAGCCGCGATCGAGGGCCACATACCGCCCGCCACGGCCACTGCCCGTGGCCATGGCGCCCAGGTCGGAACCGGTGTGCGTACCGGCCGGCGTGTGCAGTCCGGCGAAGAACTGCCGGTTCCCGTCGATGAAGTTGACCATCGAGAAAGGAACATCGGTTATTTCGGCCACCTTGTCCGCGAACGCGTCGAAGCTGTCGAACGATCCACCGGCCCGTTCCCCGAGTCCGAGCGTCCGTAGCCGCTGGGCTCGGACGGGGGCATCGCGGTCGACGGGGGTCAGCAGCAGCCGGCCGTTGGTGCGTCCGTTCACGGGTGGGCTCCGAAGGTGGAGAGCGGGGCGGGGTCGGAGGTGGCGTTGATCAGATGCTGGACCAGTGTGACCAGCGCTCCGGTGCCCGAGTTCGCGATCCTGACGTCGCAAAGGACGACCGGTACCTCGGGCGGAAGGTCGAGCGCGGCCCGTACCTCGTCGGGGCCGTAGCGGTAGGCGCCGTCGAACTCGTTGACTGCGACGATGAATCCGATGCCTCGCCGCTCGAAGAAGTCGACCGCCGGGAAGCACTCCTCGAGCCGCCGGGTGTCGGCGAGCACGACCGCTCCCAGCGCGCCCTGGGAGAGCTCGTCCCACATGAACCAGAAGCGCTCCTGGCCCGGGGTGCCGAACAGATAGAGCACGTGCTGCTCGTCGAGGGTGATGCGGCCGAAGTCCATGGCGACCGTCGTGGCGGTCTTCGACTCGATACCCTCCAGGCTGTCGGTCGCCACACTGACCTGGGTCAGCAGCTCCTCCGTGCTCAGCGGTGCGATCTCGCTGACGGCGCCCACGAACGTCGTCTTGCCGACGCCGAAGCCGCCCGCCACCAGAACCTTGAGCGCGACGGGGAAGCACTCGGGGCCCCCGGGGGCGTCCCCTCCGCCCGAGGTGCCGAAGCCGTCAGAGCTGTCGTCGTAAGCCATCGAGCACTGCCTCCAGCAGAGATCGGTCGGTGGGCATGTCATGGAAGGCGGGCGGATGCGCGGTGACTGCGCCGCAGTCGACCAGATCGGAGACGAGCACCTTGGTGACGACTGCGGGCAGCCGCAGATGTGCGGCAATCTCGGCTACCGAAGTGGGTCCGCCGCACAGCCCGAGCGCCACGGAGTGCTCGGGGCCGAGATGCGTCTGCGGATCGGTGCCGGTGGCCCTCACCAGGGAGAGCAGATCGAGCACGGCGGTCGGACGGGTACGGCCGTTGCTCACGGTGTACGGACGGATAAGCCGGCCCGCTGCGTCGTCGAGCAACGGCCCGTCCTGCGCGGCCGACACTCTCACAGCCCCGTGGTGCTCGGTGCCCCGGCCGCTTGTCTGGCCGGGGTCGTCAGATACGGCCGGACGCTCTTGACCAGCATCGTCATCTCGTAGCCGAGCACCGCGGCATCTGCCTCGCGTCCGGCGAGAACAGCGAGACAGGTGCCGGAACCGGCGGTGGAGACGAAGAGCAACGTCGAGTCGAGCTCCACCACCACCTGCCGGACCTCCCCGTTGTCCCCGAAGCGCGCCCCGGCGCTGCGGCCGAGGGAGTACAGACCGGCGGCCAGCGCCGCCATGTGGTCGGCACTGTCCGCGTCCATGCCGTGGAGGGACTTCACCAGCCCGTCGGCGGAGAGCAGGACCGCGCTGCGCGTGTACGGCACACGCTGTACCAGGCCGCTCAGCAGCCAGTCGAGGTCGGCGACCTGACCGGACGGCATATCGGTCGTCATGGTGCATCTACTCCTTCAAGGTATTCGTTTCGAGGGGGTCCGGTTCGGGAGGGAGCGGGGAGGCGGTCGCGGTGCTTCCGCGGACGGGCAGCGGTTCGAGGGGCTGCCGGGCCGGCGGCCCGGACGCGTCGAGGGCGCCGGCCGGGGGCTGTGCGGTGTCGGCGTCCGCTTCGCTCCGGGCCTCGGCGAGCTCGATGCCCCGCCGGAATGACGCCATCAGCCCCGGGTCGTGCAAAGGGGGTTCTTCGTCCTCGGCACGGGGGGCGGGGGCTTCGCGCAGCTGCGGGACCAGGTGTTCCTGGTGGGCGCGCCTGGGGAGTTGGGGCCGGCCCATGGTGCCGCGCACGGTTCTGGGCTCCGACTGGAGGGCCGGAAGCGCGTCGTCCGGGCGCTGGATGCCGGGTCGGGCGTCGGCAGGGGTGGGCCGGGTGACACGCTCGACGCGCAGCGGCAGCGGTGGCCCCTCACCCTGCCTTCGCGGCTGCTGGGGCGTTTGGTGCAGGTGGAGCGGCTGACTGGGCACCTGGGCCTGCCGGTTCGGGGCCGAGCTCAGTTTCCGCTGGTGCGCGGTGGCGTCCTGGGCGGGCGGCCGGTGTACGGGCCCGGGCGGCGGGACCGGGACGGCGTCGGCCGTGGTGGGTGCGTCGGGGTCGGCGCCGAGCAGGGACTGCGGGAGTACCAGCACGGCCTGGGTGCCGCCGTAGATGTTGCTCTGCAGCCGGACCGCGATGCCATGCCTGCGGGCGAGCGATGCGACGACGAAGAGCCCGATCCGGCCGTCCTGGAGCAGATGGGCGACGTTGACCTGGTCGGGGTCGGCGAGCAGGGCGTTCATCCGCTTCTGCTCGTTGCCCGGCATGCCGAGCCCCCGGTCCTCGACCTCCAGGGCCAGCCCGGCGGTGACGTGCTGGGCTCGCAGCAGCACCTGGGTGTGCGGGGCGGAGAACACGGTGGCGTTCTCGACGAGTTCGGCCAGCAGATGGATCACATCGGCCACGGCGTGACCGCGCAGGGTGCCGTCGACCGGCGGCACCAGTTTGACCCGCGGATACTGCTCGACCTCGGCGATCGCGGAGCGCAGCACCTCGGTCATGGTGACCGGGTTGCTCCACTGGCGCCGTGAGACGGCTCCGCCGAGGACCGCGAGGTTCTCGGCGTGCCTGCGGATGCGGGTGGCGAGGTGATCGACCTGGAAGAGGCCCTTGAGGAGATCGGGGTCCTCGACCTCGTGCTCCAGCTCGTCGAGCAGCTGGATCTCCCGGTGGACGAGGGACTGGAGGCGGCGGGCGAGATTGACGAAGACCTCGACCCGCTGTTCCTCGCCGGAGTTGTTGCTGAGCCGGGCTGCCTGGACGACGGCGGCGATGGCCCCTTCGTGCGACCGGCCCATTTCCTGGGCGAGCAGGTCGAAGGCGTCGCTGCCGGGCGCGACGGGTCGCGGCGGGCGCCGCGCGGGCACCGGTTCTCCATTGCGGAGCCGCTCCACCAGCCGCTGCAGGTCGGCCTGGCCCTGGGCACTGGCACGGCGCAGCGCCAGGCAGCGGCCGAGGACGGTGGTCGTGACCCGGTTGGCGCCGAGGAATGCGGCGACCACGGCGGCGACGGCCAGCGCCCCCGATCCGCCCAGCGCGGTCCAGAGTTGGGGGGTCGGGCGGGCACCTGTGGAACGGATGGTGAAGATGACGGCTGCGGCACCGCTCAGCACCGCGGCGATGGCCGGGAGCAGGGCGGTACGCAGGATCTGGGGGCGCATGCGGGCGTCAGGAGACGGCTGTGCGGCGCGCGGCCTGGCCGCGGCCGAGTGGGAACGGGCACCCGGCCGGCCGTGCCGTGCGCCCTCTCGGCGTTCCGGTCGCGCTTCAGGTGCGCGAAGTTGAGACATCAGCGTCCTCAGTACATGGGGCACCAGGAATCGGCGTTCATGCGGTGGCACCTACGGTGGTCGGTCAGGCTCGGGGCAACGCTCGGCCGTGCTCGAACGATATGAGCCCAGCGTTGATCACCGACCACACACAGTAGTCGCCAATCGGGCTCCCGCGACGGGCAGTTGTCAAACTTGCCCGCCATCCGTCCCGCTCTGGTATGAGCTCTCGCACAAGAGACCGATAACGCCGCATTGACATGGGTAGCCCGGCAGCCGGACCGCCGGGTGGGAGGGACCGACGTAGGCACGCGGACGGCCCGGGCCGTCCGGGTCTGCCGGTCGGTCCGGGCCGTTCGCAGGCGTCAACGCCTGTTGTTCTTTGTCGCCGGGCGTCCGTCAACGCCTGTTGCCCGCTGTCGGACGTCACGCGGCACCGCTCCTGGTCTGATCGCCGAGTTCCACGACCGACTGCGCGGAAAGGTCCGTGAACGCGAGGGCCGTGAGGCCGAGCCCACGGCGGGGATCATCGACGCGCAGTCGGTGCGGGCCGCCGCGACGACGCCTGCCGCCTCACGCGGCTACGACGGCGGGAAGAAGGTGCCGGGCCGCAAACGGCACATCGCGACCGACACGCTCGGCCTGCTCCTGGTCGTCGCGGTCACCGCAGCGAACATCGGCGACCGGGACGCCGCCGCGGGCCTGCTGACCCGCCTGCACCGTGCAATTACCCTCGTGTGGGCCGACGGCAGTGCCCTTCCCGTCGGGCGGGGCCGTCGAACCGCGTCCTCGTCGTCGGCGTCGCTGACGGGACGGGACGGGACGGGACGGGACGGAGGAGCGTCTCGCGCTTGCCGTCGACATGCCCTGTGATCCAGATCACGTGCCGCAGGTGCATCGTGGACCGCGTGCCAGTGCCTTCTAAAGGGTGTAGGCGACCGGCGAGAACAGGGGCAGTGCGGATGGAGCAGAGTCGAGCCCGTGCGTTCGACGAGTTCGTGGCTGCCCGCTGGTCGGTGCTGGTCCACCTGGCCCGTCTGCTCGTCGGAGGCGATCGGCATCGGGCCGAGGACTTGTTGCAGGAGTCCTTGGTCAAGCTCTGGTTCGCCTGGCCCAGGGTCGCGGATGACGCACCGGAGCCGTACGTCCGCAAGGTGATGGTGCGTGCGGCGGCACGCTCGGGACAGCGGCGTTGGTGGGGTGAACGCCCCGTCGAACAGCTGCCCGAGGCGGCGGTGGTCGGCGATGTGTCCGCGGACGTGGTGGAGCGTTCTCGGCTGGAGGCCGCGCTGGCCCAGTTGTCGCCGAAGCAGAGGGTGGCGGTGGTGCTGCGCTACTACCAGGACCTGCCCGAGGGGCAGGTGGCGGAGGCGCTCGGGTGCCCGGTGGGCACGGCTCGGTCCCATGCCGCACGCGGAGTGGCGCAGCTGAGGCAGCTCCTGGGCGTGAACGAGCCGGTGCGGTGAAGGAGAACCCCATGGATCACTTCGAGCGGCAGCTGGCACAGATGATGCGCGATACCGCGGCGCGTGCACCGTTCGAGCCGAAGCACCGGGAACGTCTCTGGGCAGGGGTGCGTGTCCGCTGTCGGAGACGGGCCGCGCAGAGGGCAGTCGGCTCCGTCCTGGCCGTCGTCGGCCTCAGTGTCGGGCTGTTCCTGCTGCCCGGCCATGCGACCCGGTTCGAGCCCAGCCACCCCGGCCCACAGCCCGCGACGAGCCCGTCGCCCTCCGCCCCGCCCGCGACACCCGACGTGTCCCCGAGCGCGCCCTCCTCCTCGGGCACCTCCACTGCCCCCGCACCCCCGGACGGGACCGCCGCAATCACGCCGCCGGCCACGACCGGGAGTACGGCCACGGCCACCGAGACCCTGCCGGGGAGCACGGAGGGCGCGTCGCCGCCCTCGGCCTCGGCCCCGCCTTCGGGTACGGCGACCGCGCGGAACTAGCCGTCGACCGCCTCGTCCTCGCTCGTCACCCCGTAACGCCGTAACGCCGTAGCGCACCGTCGCCCCGAGTGTCTTCGGCCTGCCCCGTACCAGGTAACAAAAAGGACAAAACATGAGAAACCAAGGGTCACTTGCCCTGAAGGACCTGAGACGACTGCCGCACCGCGCACCGGTGGCGACGCACCACCCGGAGCCCGTCCTGGACGTGGTCGTCCCCGTGTTCAATGAGGAGAGAGATTTGGAGCCGAGCGTGCGGCGGCTCCACGCACACCTGTGCGAGACCTTCCCCTATTCGTTCCGTATCACCATCGCCGACAACGCCAGCACGGACAGCACCCCGCGGATCGCCGCCCGGCTGGCAGACGAACTGCCCGAAGCACAGTGGCTTCGGCTGGCCGAGAAGGGGCGCGGCCGGGCGCTGCGTACCGCCTGGTCGCTCTCGTCGGCCCCCGTACTCGCGTACATGGACGTGGACCTGTCCACGGAACTGACGGCGTTGCTGCCGCTCGTGGCCCCGCTGCTCTCCGGCCACTCCGATATCTCCATCGGCACCCGCCTGGCCCCCGGTTCCCGGGTGGTGCGCGGCCCCAAGCGAGAGATCACCTCTCGTTGCTACAACGCCCTCCTGCGCTCCGTCCTCGCCGTGGGCTTCTCCGACGCGCAGTGCGGATTCAAGGCGGTGCGGCGTGATGTGGCCGAGCGACTGCTGCCCCTCATACAGGACTCAGAGTGGTTCTTCGACACCGAACTGCTGGTGATCGCCGAGCGTGCCGGGCTGCGCATCCATGAGGTGCCGGTCGACTGGGTGGACGATCCCGACACCCGGGTCGACATCCTCGCCACGGCACTGGCCGACCTGCGCGGCATCGCCAGGATCGGCGGGGCACTGGCGCGGGACACGCTGCCGCCGGGCGGGTCGCTCCGCGACGGTGGCGCCGACGCACCGGGCAGGCTCGCCACCCAACTCGTGTGCTTCGCCGCCGTAGGAGCCGTCAGCACCCTCGCATATCTGCTCCTCTACGCGGCGCTGCGCCCGGTGGCCGGATCCCAGGCCGCCAACGCCCTCGCGCTGCTGGCTTGCGCCGTCGCCAACACGGCCGTGAACAGGCGGCTCACCTTCGGCCTCCGTGGCCGCGGCGGTGTGCTGCGCCACCAGGGCAGGGGCCTGGTCGTCTTCCTGATCGGCCTGGCGCTCACCGGCGGATCGCTCGCCGCCCTGCACCACGCGGTGCCCTCGGCCGGGCAGGCCACCGAACTCGCCGTACTCCTCGCCGCCAACCTGGCTGCGACGCTGCTGCGGTTCCTGTGCTTCCGAGCGTGGGTGTTCCGCGCATGATCAGGACCACCGCCCGTACGACCGCGACCGGCACCCTGAGCTGGAACGCGAGGCTGTCGCAGCAGCCCGCCACCACGGGCCCCGACCGCCGGCGCCGGCTGCGCCGCACAGCCGAGCACTACGGCCCCGTACTGGCCGTCTACGGCACGCTCAAGTTCATCGGCTTCGCCGCCTTCATGTGGCTGCTGCACTCCGCCGGGGACTACCGCACGAAGAACCCGCGCTTCGGCGGCGGCGCCCACCCGTGGGACGTCCTGGCCAGCTGGGACGGCTGGTGGTACCAGCAGATCGCCGGGCACGGGTACGACCCTCAGCTGGTCCCGATCCCCGGCGCCACCGGCCCGATCACCCTCGAAGGGAACTCGGCGGCGTTCTTCCCGCTCTACCCGGCGCTGATGCGGCTGGTCTCCGAGCTCACCGGCCTCGGCCTGTACGGCGCCGGCCTGCTGGTCTCCGTCGTCGCCTCCTTGGCCGCCGCCCTGGGCATCTACGCCATCACCGAACGCCTCGGCGGCAGACGGGCCGGGCTGGCCGCGGCCGGACTCTGGGCCGTCTGGCCCGGTTCCGGCGTGGAGTGGGCGGTCTACTCCGACTCCCTCTACGTGGCCCTGGCCGCCTGGGCCTGCCATGCCGTCCTGAGCCGCCGCTGGCTCACCGCCGGTCTCCTCACCTGCGTGGCAGGGCTCAACCGGCCCACCGCCGTGGCGCTGATCGCCGCCGTCGCCGTCGCGGCCCTGCTCGCGCTCTACCGTCGCCGGGACGGCATCCTGCGTCCGGTGGCCGCGATGGCCGTCGCCCCGCTCGGCCTCCTCGCCTATCTCGGCTGGGTGGGTCACCAAATGGGCGACTACGGCGGCTACTTCAGGCTTCAGTCCGGTGCCTGGGCCCACGAGTGGGACTACGGCCGGCAGACCCTTGACGTCCTCACATCCGTCCCGGTGGGCCACTCCGACTATCTCTCCGCCTGGCCCTTCGCGGACCTGATCGGCGTCGGTGTCGTCCTGCTCGCGCTCGCACTGCTCCCGCTGCTGATCCGGCTGCGTCCCCCGGCCGTCCTGATGGTCTACACCGTGCTCACCCTCGTCCTCGTCCTGGGCAGCCAGCAGATATTCGGCAACGTCTCCCGCTATCTGCTCCCCCTCTTCCCGCTCTTTCTCCCGCTCGCCCTCGCCCTGCGCCGCCTCAGCCTGACCCACCAGCTCGTGCTCCTCGGCATCGCGGCCCTGGCTTCCGGCTCGTACGCGGGCTACGGCCTTTTCGAACTCGGCGTCCCGTAACCGACGGACCCAGGAATGGATGCCCGATGACCACGACCCTGCCCACCGCCAAGCAGTCGGCCTCGAGTGCGGCACACCGTGATCCTGCACGCGATGGACGGGACTGCGGCAGGCACGCTGCTGGACGGTCTGGACGGCACGAAGGAGACGCTCCTGCGCGGCTTCGCGCAGCGGTCGGCAGGACGCCTCGTGGGCGAGTCGATGGCCAGCAACAGCCTCACCCTGGTCGCCGCCGACGACTAGGACCGCCTTGCCGGTGCGCTGTCCGTCACCGCGCCGGCGACGATCCCGAAAGGAAGGGCGCGCGGGTGCAGCAGGAGTGGGAGCCGGAGGACCTGATCGAGGTCTGGACACTCCTGGAAGGGGTGAACCGCACCCTCCGGCTATAGCCCGGCACCGGATCGACTGCGGAAGACCGCCGGGGTGGACGGGGAATCTCAGGGTTGTGGGCTGAGTTGTTTGGGGGACAACCCCACCCGGTTTCGGGGTTTTCCCGGAGTGTGCCGAGGTGTCCGCCGCCCCTAGCGTGCGGGTATGTCAACTTCCCGACGCATCAAGGCCTTCGCGGCGTGCGCGGCGGTGCTCGCCGCCACCGCGACGACCCCCGCCACCGCCACAGCCGCTGACCCGGACCCGTTCGCCCGCTTCCACGGCCAGCACGTCGACTGGCACGCCTGCGCCCTCGGCCTCGACGACGAGCTGGGCCAGGCGCTGGACGCCGCCGGCGCCGACTGCGCCGACATCACCGTGCCGCTCGACTACGCCGACCCCGGCGGTCGCACCATCACCGTCGCCTTATCCCGCCTGAAGGCCACCGACACCGCCCACCGCGTCGGCCCGCTGCTGCTCAACGACGGGGGACCGGCCGGCCCCAGCCTCCATATGCCGCTGACCAAGTCGGAGGTGATGGGAGAGGTCGCCGACCGCTACGACCTGATCGGCATGGACCCGCGCTTCGTGGGCCGGAGCACCCCGCTGGACTGCGGCTGGGACCTCGGCTCCGCCCTCGTCCGCTCCGCGGGCGCCGACCTGGCGGCGTACCGCGAGGAAGTCGCCGTCGCGCGCGAGCTGGCCCGGCGGTGCGAGCGCGCCCACGGCGACGTGCTGCCATACGTCACCACCCGCAACACCGCCCGCGACATGGACGTCATCCGCGCCGCCCTCGGCGCGGACACCCTCTCCTACCTCGGCTACTCCTACGGCAGTTACCTCGGCGAGGTCTACACCCAGCTCTTCCCCGGCCGCACCGGCCGCATGGTGCTCGACGGCGTCAATTCCCCGGAGTATTACAACCAAACCCTGCTGCGCGGCGCCGAGGCGGCCAACGAGGCGGCTCTGCGCGCGTGGGCGTCGTGGGCCGCCGCGCGGCACGGAACATACGGGCTGGGCGCCACGCACGGCGAGGTCCTGGCAACGGTGCAGCACATCCTCGACGCCGCTGCGGAGGAGCCGCTGCGGATCGGAAAGGCGTACCTGCTGGACGAGCACGTGCTCCCCTCCGTCTTCATCGGCGGCCTCGGCAGCGACCTCGACGAGCGGCGCGCCGACCTGGCCGGGACCGTACGCCTGCTGGCGCGCGCCGCGGACCGGGAGCCGGTCGAGCCGTCCGAAGCGCTCGCCGGGCAGCTGGAGTTCCTGCTGACCGGGGCGGGCTCGGCCTCCAGCAGCCAGATGACCGCGATCGTCTGCGGCGACGTGGCCGAGCGGCGCGGCGTCGGCAGCTACTGGCGCGCGGTCGAGGAGTCCCGCGAGCGGTTCCCCCTCGCCGGGCCGCTGGCCAACAACATCACCCCCTGCGAGTTCTGGGACCGACCCGCCGAGGCGCCGACCGTGCTCGACCACGACGTCCCGGCCCTGCTCGTCGCCGCCACCGGCGACCCCCGCACCGTCTACGCCGGCGCCGAGGCCATGCGCAAGCAGTGGCCGAGCTCCCGGCTGCTCACCGTGGAGGGCGCCCGCCAGCACGGCCTATACGGCGAGTACGGCAACGCCTGCGTCGACGAGCGCGTCAACGCCTACCTGCGTACGGGACGGCTCCCCGCGCACGACCTGACCTGTGCGGCGTAGCCCTGGCAGCGGCTGACAGCGGTACCCGGCGACGCGGGCGGTGCCGGCGTCGCTGGGGCGCACACACCGAGACCGGCCCGAGAAATCACCCCGCGCCACATTGGCTACACCGTGCTACATGTCACTTCGCCGTGGCTTCGGGAGCGACGGGCCGTGAGGCCCGCGAGTTCATGGAAACTGAAGGGTCTTCAGCGCGAACCCGAGGGTCCACTGCCTTGATTCTGGGGGATGGACCCGTGGGTTCGCGTCA
>NZ_JBSFYR010000032.1:0-79669 GCF_053599875.1 Streptomyces sp. NPDC005151
GGGGAAGGAGCTACTAGGGCATTTCGGCAACGCGGGAAGCGTGCGTGCCAGGGCGTGGCCGCCCGATCAGAGGTCACCCGACAGGCTCTGAGGCGGGTGGGAGCGGGCCGGTTCGGCCGTTTCCGCGCGGCGGCGGGGACGAGGTTACGCCAACTGTGGGGCCCGACCTCTCTTTTGGCCCTCCGTCCGGGTGATTGAGGCAGCATCGGCAGGGTGTTGAGCACCGGAGCGCTGCGCGCGCATCTGCTGGCGGCCCGGCTGGCCGGGCCCGTGGCCACCTCGCGGGAGGTGAGTCTGCGGAGCTATCGGCTGTTCGCGGCCAGGGATCCGCGGGTGATGCTCGGGCTCGACCCCGCATGGGGGTGGGAGGAGCCCGATCTGCTTCGGCTGATGGCCGACAAGTGCGGGGTTTCGAACGATCCCGCTCACGTTGCGGGTCCTGATGTGATCGATCCGGAGCGGACATTGGCCGGTCTGGATGCGTTTGCCCAGCGGTTGTCGAGCGCGGCGGTCCGGCGGGCGCCGGTGCTGTTCGGGACCGGTCATCCGCACCGGCTGCTCGGGTTCTACGTCGCGCTGGCAGACGCCATGTCGGCGGCGGGATGCGCCGTACTCACCCCCGCGCAGGGGAGATGTATCGACATAACGACCCGGTTCGGCGTACGCACGTACAAGCTCGACTACGTACGGGGAGTCGCCATGGTGCGCGAACCGGGCGTGCGGCCCCACGGTAGTGAGCCGGGCGCACATACCCACTCGCCGCTGCCGGTCCGGGTCGCGCTGGAGGCGGCGGTGGTGGTCCACGGGCGGCTTCCGGAGCTGGTCGTCGGGGACCACGGCTGGGTCTGCGGCGCAGGTCAGCTGGGCATTGAGGCAATCGGTCTGGCGGATACGGACGATCCCGCGCTGTTCGTCGGGGAGGCCGAGGGGCGGGTCTCGGTCGCCGTTCCGCTCGACGACGCCGTGCGGTCCGCTTATTACCGGCCGCTTACTCGCTATGTACTCAATCGGGCGTGTCTGTCACAGTAGGCGGCCGATGGTCCCTCCTCTTCCCCACTCGCATCACCCGCCCCTAATCTGGGGAGTGAGCGCACAACGACGAAGAGTCACCGGAGGGGAAGCCGGTGCGCGTCTCGTGCGGAAGGTACAGGTGGGTCATGGCTGGTGCTGGCAGCGAGAGGCCTCTCAACGAGGTCAAGTTTCTGACCGTGGCGGAAGTCGCCTCGGTCATGCGCGTGTCGAAGATGACCGTGTACCGCTTGGTGCACAGTGGTCATCTGCCGGCGATCCGGGTGGGCAGGTCCTTCCGGGTCCCGGAGCAAGCGGTTCACGAGTATCTCCGCGAGTCCTTTGTGGGGGTGGAGTCCGCCTGACCTTCACCTCGGATTACGTCCCTCACCCGGTGGCGGGTAGGCTAGGCCGACGTAGGTCGTGTGGGCCCAGACGCCCCGCACCAGTGAAGAGAAGTGAGCGAGGGTAGTCGTGGGCTCTGTTATCAAGAAGCGGCGCAAGCGGATGGCCAAGAAGAAGCACCGCAAGCTGCTCAAGCGCACGCGCGTTCAGCGTCGCAACAAGAAGTAAGCGAACGCAGTTCGTGAATCCGCAGCCCTCCCGCCGATACGGCGGGAGGGCTGCGGTGCGTTTGCGGGAGGGGCCTCTGCGGGCGCGTGTGGGCCGTGTGACGCACATTTGGGCCAAAGACTCGGCAGAAGGCCGCCGCGCAGTCATCACAGGGCAACATCCACCCGCTACGGTGACGGCCAGGGGAAACCTCTTCGACGGAAGGCGCTGATCTTGGGGAAGGTCGTGCTCGTCACGGGAGCAGCCCGGCAACTGGGCAGCCGGTTTGTGCGGCGCATCCAGCGTGATCCGGACGTGGACCGGGTGATCGCCGTCGACGCGGTCGCGCCGGCACACCAGTTGGGTGACGCCGACTTCGTACGTGTGGACATCCGCCAGCCCGCGATCGCCAGAGTTCTTGCCGCGCACGCCGTCGACACGGTCGTGCATCTGGACGTCAGCGGCAAGGCGCTCGGCGCGGGCGGCCGGACCACCGTCAAGGAGACCAACGTCATCGGCACCATGCAGTTGCTCGGTGTCTGCCAGAAGTCGCCGACGGTCCGGCGGCTGGTGATCAAGTCCAGTACGAGTGTGTACGGCTCCGCGCCGCGCGATCCGGCGGTCTTCACCGAGACCACCCCGCCCAAGTCCCTGCCGAGCGGGGGCTTCGCGAAGGACGCGGTGGAGGTCGAGGGATACGTACGGGGCTTCGCGCGCCGCCGGCCTGACGTGGCCGTGTGCGTGCTGCGGTTCGCGAACATCCTGGGGCCGGACGCGGACTCGCCGCTCGCCGACTACCTGGCACTGCCCGTGCTGCCGACGGTGTTCGGGTACGACCCACGGCTCCAGTTCGTGCACGAGGACGATGTCATCGACGTACTGAGGATCGCCTCGCACGAGCCGCGGCGCGGGACGCTGAACAGTGGCACGTTCAATATCGCCGGCGACGGGGTGCTGTTGCTCTCGCAGTGCGCGCGGCGGCTCGGGCGGCCGACGATGCCGGTGCCGCTGCCCGCTGTCACCTGGGTGGGCCAGGCGCTCCGTACGGTCGGCATGACGGACTTCTCGCCGGAGCAGATCCGGCTGCTCACGCATGGCAGGGTGGTCTCCACCGTCCAGATGCGCGAGACGCTGGGCTTCCACCCGGGATTCACCACCTCGGAGACGTTCGCCGCGTTCGCGCGCGGCCTGGGTCCCGGACTGCTGCCGCCCGAGACGGTGGGCAGGGCCGTCGACCGGCTGGCGGCGCTGCCGTTCGCCGGTGGGACCGGCGAGGTTCCGGTGATCACCGGGTCAGGCGACACACAACCGACCCCCGGCGTCAGGTAGAGGAGCGCACCGACGATGGCGGATGCCAAGGTCATTCCGTTCGATGACGACCGTTCACGGTCGGGTGGCGCGCAGCGGTCCGCCCGCCGACGGGCAGCGGCGGGGCCCGCGGTGGGCACCGCAGCCCTCAGCGCCCTGCCGGGGCAGCAGGACGCCGTGCAGGCCCAGGAGGCGGTGCAGGGGGACGGGGAACCCGTGGAGGGTGCGCAGGCTCAGGAAGGGGCTCGGCGCGGCAGCTGGGACCGGCGGATCGCGGGTGGGCTCGCGTTTCTGCGGCGGCGGGTCACCGGTGAGTACGAGGTCGACGAATTCGGGTACGACAAGGAGCTCACCGATCAGGTTCTGATGTCGGTGCTGAGACCGATGTACGAGAAGTACTTCCGGGTCGAGGTGAAGGGCATCGAGAACATCCCGTCGGACGGCGGGGCACTGATCGTGGCCAACCACTCGGGGACGCTGCCGCTGGACGGGCTGATGCTTCAGGTCGCCGTGCACGACACCCACCCGGCCGACCGGCATCTACGGCTGCTCGCCGCGGACCTGGTGTTCATGATGCCGGTGGTGAACGAATTGGCCAGGAAGGCCGGGCACACGCTGGCCTGCGCGGAGGACGCGGAGCGGCTGCTGAGGCAGGGCGAGGTCGTCGGGGTGATGCCGGAGGGCTTCAAGGGCATCGGCAAGCCGTTCGGCGATCGGTACAAGCTGCAGCGGTTCGGGCGGGGCGGCTTCGTGTCGACGGCGCTGCGGGCCGGGGTGCCGATCGTGCCGTGCTCGATCGTGGGGGCGGAGGAGATCTACCCGATGATCGGCAATGCGAAGACGCTGGCGCGGGTGCTGGGGATTCCGTACTTCCCGATCACACCCACGTTTCCCTGGCTGGGACCGTTGGGTGCGGTTCCGCTGCCGGCCAAGTGGACGATTCAGTTCGGGGAGCCGATTTCTACGGACGGGTATCCGGTGGAGGCGGCGGAGGATCCGATGCTGATGTTCAACTTGACGGATCAGGTTCGGGAGCAGATTCAGCACACGCTGTACAAGTTGTTGGTTCAGCGGCGGTCGGTGTTCTTCTGACGGTGCGGTCGGGTGTGTGCCTGGGGCGTCCGGCAGCCGATTTGTCCTCAATCGCCGGACGGGCTTGATGTACCGGCGATTGAGGACAGTTGGGGCCAGGGGTCTCCCCCCAGTGCCCCTCCCGGCAAGCTTTGCCCCGTCGCGCTGCCCGGCACGCCCGATCGCCGCGTTGGCCAAAAGTCCTTGGAGCGGAGCTACCAGGACTTCCGGCCGCCTTGCGATCGCACGCACCGGACGACGCTCCTCATGGGGCAAACACTGCCGGTCACGGCACTAGCCGTCTTCGCTCTCGTCGTTGATTCCCAGGCCTGGGAGCAGCCCGGGGAGTAGCGGGGGCAGGGTGACGTCCGGGGTGGGTGAGGTGGATCCCCTGCCCGTTGTGGACGGGGTGGCGCCCGGTGACGGGGGGGCCAGGAGGCCGTCCGTGCCGCCCGCGATCAGGCCGTCGGCCGGAGTGGAGGCCGAACCGGACGGGTCCGGGGTGCCGGTGTCGCCCCGCTGGCCCTGTGAGGCTTCGGGGGACGAGGGCGCAGGGCTCTCCGTGAGGGATGGGTCGTCGGACTGCTGCGACGAGCCGGACTGTTGCGAGTCGGTGCTCGGGTCCGGGGTGCGGGGCAGCAGAGACTGCAGCGGTGCGACCTCTTCGTCTATGGCCTCGAAGACCGAGCTGACCTCGTCCCCGACGTCCGTCAGCTGGACCGGCAGCCGGTCGCGCAGGCTGCTCCAGCTCCCGCGGTGGTTGCGGGAGAAGGAGTCCAGGGTCTGGATCGGGCCGAGTGTTCCGTTGCGCTGGTACGCGGCGTGGAGCAGGCGGTGGCCCTCGGTGGCGTCGCGCGTCATGCCGTTCAGCGTGCGCCTGATCTCGCCCAGTGATTCGTGGTCCAGATCGCCCGCGCGGTCGCGTTCCATGAGCCTGCGGGCCTCGCTCAGCCGCGTCGATGCCTGGTCGAGGTAGACCTCGCCGCGGTCGGTATCGCCGTTGGCCATACCGAGGTGGATGTCCTCCATGCCGCGCTTCAGCCCGTACAGCGAATCACCCGGAAGGGCGTCGGAACTGGCAGCGGCTACTCCGCCGAAGGCTCCCGCGGCGACGCCGACGGTGAGCCCGCCGGCGGCGAGACCCTTCGTCCAGCGGGAGCGGGGGCGCAATTTTCGGAGCGGGGAGGCCCGGTGGGCCCCCTTGCTCCGTTGTTCGGGCACCGTAGGGCCCGTGGATGCGCCGCCCTCGGCAAACATGGCCTCCATGGCGGCCACGAGCTGCGCTCGCTGCACCACTTTGACCTCGGGATCCAACTCCGGCCTCGGCAGCTCACCGAGGCCGTTCGCCAGGGCCAACAGCGTTCCGTGGTCGGCCGGTTCGGCCGGTTCCTCGGGCTGTACGGCCGCCGCACCCTGGAGCTCCTGCTCCTCCAGGGCCTGGGCGAAGGCGTTCGCCCGCCGGTGTGCCGAAACGTTTGCGATCACTGGCGGCACCTCCTCTCGTCATGACGGTCGACTCCCCTGGGGGTCCGGAAGGTTGCACACCTTGAGCGCTTCCACACGAATGAGTGAGTGTAGGCGGACATGGAGTGACGACAGGGGGGCTACAACCGGCACAACGAGTGGCGCGGCACTTGGGTTACGCACGAAAGATGATCGGACCAGTGCGTGATCGGGGCGTCGCAGAGGGTGTTCTCAGCGGGCATCGTCCGGCAGCAGTCGGGCGAGGGTGCGGACGGCGCGGTACTGCAAGGTCTTGATCGCGCCCTCGTTCTTGCCCATCACGCGGGCCGTCTCGGCGACCGAGAGGCCCTGCAGGAAGCGCAGCGTCACGCATTCCTGCTGCTGGGGGTTGAGTCGGCGCACGGCTTGCAGCAGTGCGGCGTTGGAGAGGGACTCCAGGACGGAGTCCTCGGGGCTGCGCTCGACCTCGTTGGCGTCGAGCATTTCGCCGGTGGTCACTTCCAGCCGGAACCGACTGGACTTGAAGTGGTCGGCGACCAGGTTGCGGGCGATCGTGACCAGCCAGGCGCCGAAGTCGCGGCCCTGCCAGGTGAAGGTGGAGATGCGGCGCAGGGCGCGCAGGAAGGTCTCACTGGTGAGATCCTCCGCCGTCGCCTTGCCGCCCACCCGGTAGTAGATGTAGCGGTAGACGGTGTCGCTGTACTTGTCGTAGAGACGGCCGAAGGCGTCAGCCTCACCGGCCTGTGCGCGCTCGACGAGATCCATCATGCGCGCGCTGTCGCTGTCGGCGGTCGGCCGACGAACGGTGGACGTGGTCGTTGCGCCGCGGTTGCTGCGTCTTCCGACCGCCGCACCGCGTTCGGCCAGGGCGTAGCAAGGGCCGACAGGTGCAGGGGTGGCAAAGGCGGGTACGGCGTACGCGGTGGGGACGAAGCCGCGCAAGCGGTCGGCGACCGTTGCGCGCAGCGTAGCCAGGCCCGAGGCGTCAACCCCGACGTGTGGGTACACGGGACTCCCAGAGGCAGAGCTTCCATCACGTGCAGTGCGAAACCGTCACTCGTCGTAGTGAGTGGGGGGTTCCGGAATGCGTCTGAGGAGAATAACGCTTCGTACAGGCAGTGCTACACCCAGTTGCTCAAATCACCGATTCCGTCGCTTCTGTGGCGACTATGAGACGCATCAAGTAGCACATCGTGACCGGTTATTGATCGGATTACTTCGTGATCTGGCTGCGGCCGCGACGGGTTGTGGTCGGGTGCGCGCAATCCGACTGGCGGGAGCGGTCGGTGGGTAAGGGGTCCCGTTTGGCGGCGCGGCCGGGCGTGGCCCGGCCCCCCGAGGCGGGGGCCGGGCCACGTGGTCGGTGTGTCGGTGCGTCCGCGGGTCAGCGGCGGCGGCGGTGCAGGGCGACCGCGGCCGCGGTGCCGCCCGCGAGGGCGCCGACACCGGCGGCGGCCGGGATGCCGACCTTGGCCGCCTTGCGGCCCGTGCGGTAGTCGCGCAGCCGCCAGTCCAGGGCCCGGGCGTGCTTGCGGAGCTTGGCGTCCGGGTTGATCGCGTACGGGTGTCCGACCAGGGACAGCATCGGGATGTCGTTGTGCGAGTCGCTGTACGCCGCGCAACGCGCCAGGTCGAGGCCCTCGGCGGCGGCCAGGGCGCGGACCGCCTCGGCCTTCGCGGGCCCGTGCAGCGGTTCGCCGACCAGGCGGCCGGTGTAGACGCCGTCGACGGACTCGGCGACCGTGCCGAGCGCGCCGGTCAGGCCGAGGCGGCGGGCGATGATCGTGGCCGTCTCCACCGGGGCGGCGGTGACCAGCCAGACCTTCTGCCCGGCGTCGAGGTGTGCCTGGGCGAGGGCGCGGGTGCCGGGCCAGATGCGGTCGGCCATGTACTCGTCGTAGATCTCCTCGCCGATGGACATCAGCTCGGAGACGCGGTGGCCCTTGACGATGGACAGGGCGCTGTCGCGGGCGTCCTGCATGTGTTCCGGGTCCTCGACGCCGGCCAGCCTGAACCAGGCCTGCTGCCAGGCGAACCGGGTCAGCTCGCGGCGCTGGAAGAACTTGCGTTTGTACAGGCCGCGGCCGAAGTGGAAGATCGCCGCGCCCTGCATGACGGTGTTGTCCAGGTCGAAGAAGGCGGCGGCCCGTTCGTCGCCGACGACCGGGAAGGCCGGTTCCGGCTCCTCGGCCGTGGCGGGGGCCGTGCCGGTGGATTGTCCGGCGGGCTGTTCGGCGGGGAGTGACGACTTCCGCGCTGCCTCGGCTGCTGCCTCGCCTGCCAGCACGCTCCGTGCTGTCGCGGAACGCCTACGGGGTGTGAGCCATCCAAGAGCGGCCATGTTGTGAGCATAGCCAGTCCGTTAGGCCTTTCCCGACGTGCCGGATGCGGTGGCGTGAACTCTCGGGGACCGAATTATTAAGCGGGCGATTCCGGGCATAACGGATCAGCGCCCGACGGACTCCGGAAACGGCATGCGGGCGGCGCAGAATAAAGGCATGAGTGCCTTGCTGCGTCGTACGAAGAAGAAGCCCGCGGACCGTGTCGTGACCCTGGTCGGGAAGCCCGGTTGTCACCTCTGTGACGACGCGCGGCTGGTGGTGAGGGAGGTCTGCGAGGAGACCGGCGCGTCCTGGGAGGAGAAGGACATCACCCAGGACGAGGAGCTGCACCGGGAGTACTGGGAGCAGATTCCGGTCGTCCTCATTGATAACGAACAGCACACGTTCTGGCGGGTGGACCCGGCGAGGCTGCGCAGCGCGCTGCTTTCCTGAGTGAAACCCGGTTACCATCATGGGCGTTTTGAGTGGTCTCGGGGGTGTAGTTGTGAGGAGTGTGTACTGCCTTGCCCCCTTCGGGCCTGCAACGGGCTGATGCGATCCATGGTTCCGGGATCGCGCGACGGATGTGCGTGACCCCGGTCACTTTGACCGGACAAAACGGACACTATCTTTGTGCACACGTTCACAAAGACATAGCCTGCATTCGACGGGGCGGTCTTGGAACATGCGGCCGCCTGCAGCCCCGCTCATCCCGCAGGAGCACCGTGGCAACTGGCCGAACTCACCGACCGGCGACCCGTAGCCGAGGAATTCCCGAGGCCACCGTCGCCCGGCTTCCGCTGTATCTCCGCGCACTGACCGCGCTCTCCGAGCGCTCGGTCCCCACGGTCTCGTCCGAGGAACTCGCCGCGGCGGCGGGGGTCAACTCCGCCAAGCTGCGCAAGGACTTCAGCTACCTCGGGTCGTACGGGACGCGCGGCGTCGGCTACGACGTCGAGTATCTCGTCTACCAGATCTCCCGCGAACTCGGGCTCACCCAGGACTGGCCGGTCGTCATCGTCGGTATCGGCAACCTCGGCGCCGCGCTCGCCAACTACGGCGGCTTCGCCTCCCGTGGCTTCCGGGTCGCCGCGCTGATCGACGCCGACCCCGCGATGGCCGGGACGCCCGTCGCCGGGATCCCCGTCCAGCACGCCGACGAGCTGGAGAGGATCGTCAGGGACAACGGCGTGTCGATCGGTGTCATCTCGACCCCCGCCGGTGCCGCACAGCCGGTCTGCGACCGGCTCGTCGCCGCGGGCGTGACCTCCATCCTGAACTTCGCGCCGACGGTGCTCTCCGTGCCCGACGGCGTCGACGTCCGCAAGGTCGACCTCTCGATCGAGCTCCAGATCCTTGCCTTCCACGAGCAGCGGAAGGCGGGCGAGGAAGCCCCCGGCGGGAACAGCGTCGACCCGGCCGCGCCGCCCGTGCGTACCGCCACGGACAGCAGCCGGAAGGGACCCGACGGGGACATTCCCGCCGTGATGCCGGCATGAGTCTTCTTGTCGTCGGACTGAGCCACCGGAGCGCCCCCGTCTCCGTACTGGAGCGGGCCTCGCTGGCTGCCGGGACGCAGGCCAAGCTCCTGCAGGACGTCCTTGCCGCGGAGCCCGCGGCCGAGGCCGCCGTCCTGGCCACCTGCAACCGCATCGAGCTGTATGCCGACGTGGACAAGTTCCACGCCGGTGTCGCCGAGCTGTCCACGCTCCTCGCCCAGCACAGCGGGGTCGGGCTGGACGAGCTCACTCCGTATCTCTATGTGCACTACGAGGACCGGGCCGTCCACCACCTCTTCTCGGTGGCGTGCGGGCTGGAGTCGATGGTCGTCGGCGAGGGCCAGATCCTCGGCCAGATCAAGGACGCGCTGGCGCTGGGGCAGGAGCTCCACACCGCCGGCCGGCTGCTGAACGACCTGTTCCAGCAGGCCCTGCGGGTCGGTAAGCGTGCCCACAGCGAGACCGGGATCGACCGGGCCGGGCAGTCGCTCGTCACCTTCGGTCTGCAGCAGCTCGCCGACGGCGCCGATGTCGCCGTCTGGGCGAAGGGCAAGCGCGCCCTGGTGATCGGCGCCGGTTCGATGTCCTCGCTGGCTGCCGCCACGCTGGCCCGTACCGGTGTCGCCGAGATCGTCGTCGCCAACCGGACCCGGGCCCGCGCCGACCGGCTCGTCGAGATCCTCCATCAGCCCGGCGGAACGGGAGTGACTGCCCGCGCCGTGGAGATGGCCGCGGTCTCCGACGAACTGACACGTGCCGATGTCGTCGTCTCCTGCACCGGTGCGACCGGTCTCGTGCTGACCGCCGAAGCCGTCGCCGGAGCGCTCGGGCTGCCCTTCGACGCGGCCGTCACCGCGCCCCCGGCGCCCGCCGTGCCCGCCGCCGACCTGGACCAGCACGCCGCGTGGGTGGAGAACGGCTCCGCCACCACGACCGCGCAGGTACGGGCCGTCCGCCGGGCCACCGTGCCCGCGCAGGACCGGTCCGCCGGACCGGTCAGGCTCGCCCTGCTCGACCTCGCGATGCCGCGCGACATCGACGGCGCCTCGACGCGCCTCGACGGTGTGTGCCTCGTCGACATCGAGTCGCTCGCCGAGGCATCCGCGGACGCCCCGATGGCCGCCGATGTGGACCAGGTGCGCACCCTCGTCGCCGACGAGGTCGCCGCGTTCGGCGCCGCCCAGCGCGCCGCCCACATCACACCGACCGTCGTCGCCCTGCGCACGATGGCCGCCGATGTGGTGGCCGGCGAGATCGCACGGCTCGACGGACGCCTCCCCGACCTGGACGAGAAGCAGCGCGCCGAGATCACGCAGACCGTGCGCCGCGTCGTCGACAAGCTCCTGCACGCGCCCACCGTGCGGGTCAAGCAGCTCGCCAGCGAGCCCGGCGGCGCCGGGTACGCCGATGCGCTGCGGGAACTCTTCGACCTCGACCCGCAGACGGTCGCTGCCGTCTCCCGGGCAGACCTGAACGACCCGAATAGAGGGCGGTCATGACCGACAACTCATCCCAGCGTGCGCAGACCGACGCGCCGCTCCGGCTGGGCACCCGGCGCAGCAAACTCGCCATGGCGCAGTCCGGCCTCGTCGCCGACGCGGTCAGTGAGGTGACCGGGCGCGCCGTCGAGCTCGTCGAGATCACCACGTACGGAGATGTCTCCCGCGAGCACCTCGCGCAGATCGGCGGCACCGGTGTGTTCGTCGCGGCGCTGCGCGAGGCGCTGCTGCGCGGCGAGGTGGACTTTGCCGTGCACTCGCTGAAGGACCTGCCGACCGCACAGCCCGAGGGCCTCGTCCTCGCCGCCGTGCCGGTGCGCGAGGACCCGCGCGACGTGCTGGTGGCGAGGGACGGGCTGACCTTCGAGCAGCTGCCGTCCGGTGCCCGCATCGGCACCGGTTCGCCGCGTCGCATGGCGCAGCTCAACGCGTACGCCCGCAGCCACGGCCTCGACATCGAGACCGTGCCGATCCGCGGCAACGTCGATACGCGTATCGGATTTGTACGAAGCGGTGAACTGGACGCGGTGGTTCTTGCCGCGGCCGGGCTCAGCCGCCTCGGCCGGATCGGTGAGGTGACCGACTTCCTGTCGGTCGACACCGTTCTGCCCGCTCCCGGCCAGGGAGCACTGGCGATCGAATGCGCTGCAACCAGCGCGGACCTCGCCGCAGCACTCGCCGAGCTCGACGACCCGTACACCCGGGCCGCCGTGACCGCCGAGCGCGCCCTGCTCGCCGCCCTGGAGGCCGGCTGCTCCGCACCTGTGGGTGCGCTGGCCGACCTCCTGGTCGACGGACAGGTTGTCAACGAACTGCGCCTGCGCGGTGTCGTCGGTTCCACCGACGGTTCCTCGCTCGTACAGATGTCCACCACCGGTCCCGTCCCCACGTCGCCCGACGACGCGGCGGCCCTCGGTCGCGAGCTCGCGACCGAGATGCTTGCCAAGGGTGCGGCCGGTCTTATGGGGGAGCGAGCACTTTGAGCCCCACCGGCCCCGCCGTATCCGACTTTCCGGTCCTGTCCGCAGGGCACGTCACCTTCCTCGGCGCCGGTCCCGGCGATCCGGGACTGCTGACTCTGCGCGCTGTCGAGGCGCTCGCGAGCGCGGACGTCCTTGTCGCCGAGCCGGACGTTCTCGGCGTCGTCCGCGGCCATGCGCGGGCAGGCGTAAGCACGCCTGAGCTGGCGGTTGTTGACGTGACGTCAACAACCGCCGGGGTGCCCGTTCTCAGGGACGCGGCCAATCTTGTCATGGAGGCCGCGAAGGGCGGCAGGCGGGTCGTCCGTGCCGTCTCGGGGGACCCGGGCCTGGACGGGAACGCAGGCGCGGAGATGCTCGCCTGTGCCGCCGCCGGCATTCCCTTCGAGGTCGTGCCGGGTGTCGCGAACGCCGTGGGCGTGCCCGCGTACGCCGGTGTGCCGCTGCGTGATACGCAGGGCGCCGACGTCCGGTTCGTCGATGCCCGGACCGCCTCGGACCGCTGCTGGACCGAGGTCGGCGCGAGCGATGCCACGGCGGTCGTCTCGACGACGCTGGACTCGGTCGCGGCCGCCGCAGGCGAGCTGGTCTCTGCGGGCCGCAAGCCCGACACCCCGCTGACCGTGACGGTCGCCGGCACGACGACGCGCCAGCGCACCTGGACGGCGACCCTCGGGACCATCGCCCAGGTCCTGAAGCAGGCGAAGGTGCTGCCGTCGCCGGACGGGCACCAGCCGGTCATAGCCGTGGTCGGTGAGCGCAGCTCCGCCGCCCAGCGCGACCAGCTCTCGTGGTTCGAGTCCAAGCCGCTCTTCGGCTGGAAGGTGCTCGTGCCGCGGACGAAGGAGCAGGCGGCGTCGCTCTCCGACCAGCTGCGTTCGTACGGCGCCGTGCCGTACGAGGTCCCGACGATCGCCGTCGAGCCGCCGCGTACGCCCCAGCAGATGGAGCGCGCGGTCAAGGGCCTCGTCACGGGCCGCTACGAGTGGATCGCCTTCACCAGCGTCAACGCGGTCAAGGCGGTCCGGGAGAAGTTCGAGGAGTACGGGCTCGACGCCCGTGCCTTCGCCGGGATCAAGGTTGCCGCGGTCGGCGAACAGACCGCAGCCGCACTGATCGATTTCGGTGTGAAGCCGGACCTGGTGCCGTCCGGTGAGCAGTCCGCCGCCGGTCTGCTGGAGGACTGGCCGCCGTACGACCCGGTCTTCGACCCGATCGACCGCGTCTTCCTGCCGCGCGCCGACATCGCCACGGAGACGCTCGTCGCCGGCCTCATCGACCTGGGCTGGGAGGTCGACGACGTCACCGCGTACCGCACGGTCCGCGCCTCGCCGCCGCCGTCCGACACCCGGGAGGCGATCAAGGGCGGCGGGTTCGACGCGGTGCTCTTCACCTCGTCGTCGACCGTCCGGAACCTGGTCGGTATCGCGGGCAAGCCGCACAACGTGACCGTCATCGCGTGCATCGGCCCCGCCACGGCGAAGACCGCGGAGGAGCACGGCCTGCGGGTCGACGTACTCTCCCCGGAGCCGTCGGTGCACAAGCTGGCCGAGGCGCTCGCCGAGTTCGGCGCGCAGCGCCGGGAGGCGGCGAAGGAGGCCGGTGACCCGGTGACGCGGCCGAGCGAGCGGCGTCCGGGTGCGCGCAGGCGTCGTACGACGACCTGACCGGCCGGGTCGGGAGTGTTCAGGGGTCCGGTTGCTTCGGCAGCCGGGCCCCTGCCCGTTCTCCGGTCCGTTTTTCCGGCACGGGTGTCGGTAAGACGGTGATGTGTACGGGTCTATCGTCGAAGGATGACTGTGCACGGAAACTTCCCCGGCTCCCGCCCCCGACGGCTGCGGACGACCCCGGCGATGCGACGGATGGTCGCCGAGACACGGCTCGACCCGGCGGACCTGATCCTGCCCGCGTTCGTACGCGAGGGCATCACGGCGCCCGTCGCCATCTCGACCATGCCCGGTGTCCAGCAGCACACCCTGGACTCCCTCCGGAAGGCCGCGGTCGACGCGGTCTCGGCCGGGGTCTCCGGAATCATGCTCTTCGGTGTCCCCGCGGACGAGAAGAAGGACGCCCGGGGGACCGCGGGCACCGACCCGGACGGCATCCTTCAGGTCGGTCTGCGCGCGGTGCGCGAAGAGGTCGGTGACGACCTCGTCGTCATGTCGGACCTGTGCCTGGACGAAACCACGGACCACGGTCACTGCGGCGTCCTGACCGCCGACGGCCGCGTCGACAACGACGCGACGCTGGAGCGGTACGCCGAGATGGCCCAGGTCCAGGCGGATGCGGGCGCCCATGTGGTCGGCCCCAGCGGCATGATGGACGGCCAGGTCGGCGTCATCCGTGACGCGCTCGACCAGACGGGCCACGAGGACGTCTCGATCCTCGCCTACACGGCGAAGTACTCGTCGGCGTTCTACGGGCCGTTCCGTGAGGCGGTCGGCTCCTCGCTCAAGGGCGACCGCAAGACGTATCAGCAGGACCCGGCGAACAGCCGCGAGTCCCTGCGCGAGCTGGCGCTCGACCTCGAAGAGGGCGCCGACATGGTCATGGTCAAGCCGGCCGGACCGTACCTGGACATCCTGGCGAAGGTTGCAGACTCGGTGGACGTGCCGGTCGCCGCGTACCAGATCAGCGGCGAGTACGCGATGATCGAGGCGGCGGCGGAGCGTGGCTGGATCGACCGGGACGCGGCCATTCTGGAGAGCCTGACCGGGATCCGGCGGGCCGGGGCGCAGATGATCCTGACGTACTGGGCGACGGAGGTCGCGCAGCGGCTGGGGCGGCGCTGAGCGGAAGCGGCGTCGGTGGGGGCGCCGGTCGTCCTGTGCCCGCCCGCTGAGTGATCGCCGTAGGACCGGTGAGCCCCCGTCTGTCCCGATGCCGGGACGGGCGGGGGCTCTTTTTTGGTTCAACCCCTTGACAGTCATCCGATGTATTAATAGCTTGCGGCGCGTTGATCCCCGTACAACTCGCAGAAGTTGGGCATAGACATTGGATGCCTGGCTTTCATGGAAGCCATTCCTGCATGACCGTCGATGAGGAGTGCCCGTGCGCACTGTCCCTGGTTCCTGCCCACGCCGCCGAGACCCGGCCTCAGTGCTGACTGCCGTCGTGGCCTCCGCCGCGCTGGGGGTCGGGCTGGCGATGGTGCCCGGGGTGCCTGCCGTCGCGGTCGGCAGGGATGGTGAGTCCGTCACCTTCCATGTCTCGCCCCATGGCAATGACCGCGCCAAGGGCTCGGCGGCGAAGCCGTTCCGGACGCTGGAACGGGCGCAGAAGGCCGTCCGTGCGTCGCTGAGCAAGGGCGTGCGGGAGAGGAGACCGATCGATGTCGTGGTGCACGGTGGGACGTACCGGCTGCGGTCCACGCTGGAATTCACCGCCGCCGACTCCGGCACCGCCCAGGCTCCGGTCCGGTACCTCGCGGCGCCCGGCGAGCGTGTCGTCATCAGTGGCGGTCGCGCGCTCGCACCTCGCTGGCGGTCCCACTCCGACACGATCGAGGTCGCGGACATCGGAGCGGGCCTCGACTTCGACGGGCTCTTCGTCGACGGGCAACGGCAGACACTCGCCCGCTACCCAGACTACGATCCGGGCACGGCGATCCTCGGCGGGTACGCGCCGGACGTCATCTCCGCCGAGCGCGTGGCCCGTTGGAAGAATCCGATGACGGCGCTCGTACGCGGTCTGCACGACGGCATGTGGGGCGGGAACTCCTTCAAGGTCAGTGGCGTGAAGGCGGACGGCACGCCCGAGCTGGCCTGGGTCGGTGACAACAACCGGGGCAGCGGCCTGCACGACACGTACCGCATGGTCGAGAATGTCTTCGAGGAGCTCGACGCCCCCGGCGAGTGGTTCTACGACAAGCCCGCCGGGAAGCTCTACTTCTATCCCCCCGCCGGAGTCGACCCCGCCCGGGCCCGCGTCGAGACGGCCGAGCGGAACGAACTGATCAGGGTGGAGGGCAAGGGGCCGGGCGACGCCGTGCGCCACCTGACCTTCTCCGGCTTCACCTTCGCCCGGACCCACCGCACGCTCTTCAACACGCCGTACGAGAAGCTCCAGCTCGGCGACTGGGCCCTGGCGCGGGTGGCCGCGGTCCATCTGAAGAACACCGAACACGTCTCCGTACGCGACTCACACTTCGACCAACTCGGCGGCAACGCCCTCCTGGTCGACGGGTACAACAGCCGCGATGTCGTCTCGGGCAACGAGTTCAGCCACTCGGGGGCCTCCGACATCGCGGTCATCGGCAATCCGGACGCGGTCCGCGAGCCGTCCACCTGGGACGACATGCGCAGGACCATCAGCGACACCCGGCCCGGACCGAAGACCGAGAACTACCCCCGCGACATCAGCATCCGGGACAACTACCTGCACGACAACGGACAGTTCGAGAAGCAGACCTCCGGTGTGCAGATATCGATGAGCCGCCGCGTCACCGTCGACGGCAACACCATTCATGACGGTCCCCGCGCGTGCGTCGACATCAACGACGGCACCTGGGGCGGCCACCTCATCGAGAACAACGACATCTTCGACTGCGTCAAGGAGACGTCCGACCACGGGCCCTTCAACTCCTGGGGCCGGGACCGCTTCTGGCCGCTGACCGCCGACGACGCCACGAAGAAGTCGTACGCGAAGCTGGACGCGATGGAGACCACCGTCATCCGCCACAACCGGATCCGGCACTCCTCGCACTGGGACATCGACCTCGACGACGGCAGCTCGAACTACCTCATCGAGGACAACCTGCTGCTCAACGGCGGGGTCAAGCTGCGCGAAGGCTTCCACCGGACCGTACGCAACAACGTCTTCGTCAACGGCGGCGCGCACTTCCACGTCTGGTTCGCGGACAGTGGGGACGTCGTCGAGAAGAACGTCTTCGTCACCGACACCCCCTACAGCCTGATTCAGGTCGACGTGGCCAGGAGCAAGCCCGTCATCAACGACAACCTGTTCTGGAACAACGGCAATGCCGTGCAGGGGCTCAACGACGCCTGGAAGGCCAACGGACTGGACACCCGCTCGGTGATCGCCGACCCGAAGTTCACCGGCGCGTCGCCCTTCGCGGACCCGGCACAGCTCGACTACACCGTCCGGTCCGACTCGCCCGCACTGGCCCTCGGCTTCCACAACATCGCGATGGACGGATTCGGCAGGGTCGGTTCCCCCACCCCGCCGCCGCTCACCTGGCCCACGGAGACCCCTGACACCGACACCCTCGACGCCCTTCCGGAACCCCTGCTGGGCGTGCCGGTGACACGGATCTACTCGGACGCGATCAAGTCCGCCACAGGACTGACCGACACCGACGGTCTGCACCTGGCTTCCGTGCCGAGCACCTCGGAGGCGTACCGGCAGGGCCTGCGCGCCAATGACGTCATCCGGGAGATCGACGGCCGGCCGGTCACCGACCGCAACAGCTTCTGGCTCGCCTACAACCAGGCCGCCCCCGGAGCCGACGTCGCGCTGAAGGTCTGGCGCAATCAGGCGCCCGTCCCAGTGAACCTGCGCAAGCCCACCGGAGTTCAGCAGATCAACAACACCTCCGGCGTCGTCTACGGCGGCACCGGCTGGGACTGGAAGAACAGGTACCGAGGCGGCGCGGGAGGCTGGGCCGACGACGTGCACGCCACTCAGAGCAAGGGGGATTCCTTCGAACTCGCCTTCAACGGGACCGCGATCGATCTCATCACCCAGGTCAACACCGACGAGGGTGAGGTCGAGCTCTTCATCGACGGCCGGTCCGTGGGCACGATCGACAACCACAACGCCACGCGTGTGCACCAGAAGACGGTCTTCAGCGCGGCCGAGCTCGCCCCCGGGGTGCACACCCTCAAGGGCGTCATGAAGACGGGCGACTACATGATCGTCGACAGTTTCAGGATTCAGTAGCGGTCCGGTGATCCGGGTTGCGGCCCCATGCCATGAGGATGCGGGCCGCCGCCCGGCCGAGGTCGAGGCGCTCCCCGACGGCCTCTGCCGCCCGTGCCGCCGGGCCGCCGACGGCACGGCCGTCGCTCCGGAGGCCACCACCGGCTCCACCGGTTCCACCATCGAACCCGACATCCGCGAACGTGACGTCCGGGCCCACGTGAGCGAACTCCGCGACCTGCTCAAGGTCCGCTGACGCCCCCGCGAGGCCCAGAGAAACTCAGGGCCAGTCGACCATGGCCATGAACACCACCCACCCGAGCACCACCGTGGCGGGGGCGAGTACGGCGAGCAGGACACAGGCCGGCGGTCTGCGCCGGGTGGAGGACCAGCTCGCGATCAGGGCGATCACGGCCAGGGCCAGACCGGAGCAGAACACCCCCCACGCGGGATCGAAGCTCTTGGTGAACCGGTCTGATTCGGCTTCTGAGCAGGAGTCGCAGGCCATCGGCGAGAGCATGGTGTGAGCAAGTGCGATGAGCGCGAGCGGAAGCGTCACGATCGTGGAGATCAGCGACGCGATCCAGGCATGCCGGGGGTGGTCGTCCATCACGTTGTCGGTCATGCGTGCGATTCAATCGGGTGCTCGCATAAGTCACATGAGTCGTCGTACTCATCCGCCGCCCCTGGAGCATGAGGCATCGCTCTCAACGTTCCGGTACGGGTCGGCGGGAGCCCCCGTCAGTCCCACCAGAATGACCAGGTCTCCTGGTTGAGGACCCTCTTCTCGGCGTAGACGTCCAGGTCGTACGGCGGGTTCTGCTCGATGTTGTCCGGGCAGAACGCGAAGTGTTCGGCGGCGACCGCCTGTGCCTCCGCGAGAGTGGTGGGCGGTCGCCCGACCGAGACGGTCAGGGTGTCGAAGCCCAGCACCACGACCCGTATGCCGAAGCGGTCCTCCCACGAGCGGAGCACCGCGCAGAGACGGGCCACGTCGTTCTCGTGGTTGGCCGGTCCCGACCAGCCGATCGCCGCCGGTATGTCCGCACTGCGGCGGGCCGGGACGAGCGCCGCCCGCGTGCCGGGGAACCAACCGTCCGGACCGCCGCACTCGTCCGCGATCTCGGCCGCCAGATCGTCGGGGGACTCGCGCTCCTCGGCGGCCGGGACAGGTGCCAGACCCGGCCATTCGTCTTCGTCGGCGTCGAGTTCGTCGGGTGCGCAGTCGTCCCAGTACTCGCCGAGCACTTCCTCGGCATCGTGGTCACCGGGGTACGACGTACTGTCCGGGTCCAGATCCCAGGTGTCGGGCCACTGGTCGCGCCGGCCGCCGTCGATCAGCACGGGAAGCAGCCCCACCGCCCGCCCGGCCGCGCGCAGATCGTCCCACGTCCCCGGGGAGGCGGGCTCGTCGGCCACCCAGAGCAGCGGTTCGTGCCACGGGCCGTCGATCGTCACGTCGACCAGGGCACCGGGCGGGAGGTGAAGCCCTGACGTGGCCAGGGTCGGGAGCGGGTTCGGGAGCGTCGCCATGGTCGCGACTCTAGACGCGGTCACTGACAGCCGCGCTGATACGGCTCGTGGAGCTACGGGTGTGCGGGGTGAACGACGGCGAACACGGCCCGCGCCGTCGTCCCGTCGGGCAGTGGCCAGCCCGCGGTGATGTGCCCCAGGACCTCCTGCCCGACGGTGTCCCGACCGGGCTGGAGAACGCGATTGATGTGGATGGCCAGCCGGTGCCCGTCCGTTGCCGTCTCCACGAGGAGATCCGTACCGCTCGGGTCGTCGGTCACGGTCGTGGAGGCGATCGCCGCTGTGGCGCCGGACTCCGCGAACCAACCGATGACGGATGGGTCGGGGGTGTCGCTGGTGCTCTGCATCTGCGGCTCTGCCTCGCCGACGATCAGCGCGAACAGTTGGGCGACGAGGACCGGGTCACGCGTTCCGTCGTACACCCACCGCTGCCCCAGCACCCCGTGCTCGGTGGTGCCGATGAGCGCTGCGTCGGCGCCCGCGATCGGTGCGCCGCGATAGCTGAACGGCACCTGGTACGTGACCGGCTGGTCCCCCGACGTGTCGGTGACCGCCATGAACTCGATCCCCACCTCGCCCTCCGGGTCGTCCAGCCGGAATCCGCCGGCCCTGGCCAGTTCGGGCTGCTGTCCCTTGCCGCGGTACCAGGGCTGCGCGGGCAGCCAGGTGGCAAGGAGTTCCAGCTTGGTGGGCGTCAGTGTGGTGCGGTGGATGACAGCCATGGTGGTGGTATCCCTCCCGTGGGCTCAGACGAGTCGCCGGTCGGCGGCGAAGCCGGCGAAGGCCGTCCAGGTGGTGGGCGCGACGGTGAGCGTGGGGCCGTCGGGGTTCTTGGAGTCGCGGACGTGGATGACGGTGGGGTGGGTGGCTACCTCGACGCAGGCGCCGCCTTCGTCGCCGCTGTAGCTGGACTTCCGCCAGTCGTAGGCGACTTCGAGGCACTGCCCGCCCTCGCTGCCGCTGTAGCTGGACTTGAACCACTTACGCGCAGTGCTCATTGCTCTCCCAGCAGATGGTCCAACAGGCCCACTGTGTCCTCAGGGCTGAGGGCCTGAGCTCGCAGCATCGCATATTTCTGGGCCAGGATGCTGACCTCATCGGGGTCGGAGACAAGCAGGCTGCCACGCTGCGTTTCGGAGTATGCGACGTGCTGGTAGTCCGGTGTTTCCAGCAGCGTGAAGGGGCCGTCGAGACCGGCATGAGTGCGACGGTGCAGCGGAAGGACCTGGAGGCAAATGCCCGGGAGCGCTGCGCACGTGCGCAGACAGCGCAGTTGCTCTGCGTGCCCCTCTTCATCGAGGAGTTGAAGTCTCACGACTGGCTCCCAGATCACGAAGCTGATTGTTGGGGGCTCCCTGCGTTGCAGGATTTCTTGTCGCTCCAGGCGCGCCGACGTCTGACTCTCGATCTTTTCCTCGCTGAAGACCGGGACCCGATTACGGAACACTGCACGCGCGTACGCCTCTGTCTGAAGAAGTCCGGGAACGACCTGGTTGTCGTACCAGGAGAGCGCGAGTGCTTCCCGTTCCAGATCCAAATACTGCTCGACCCACGCCGGGATCAGATCCACCTCCGGCATGTTCTCCACCGCCGTCTCCAGCGCCCCCTTCGTCTCCAGCAGCCGGTCCAACTCCCGTGCCAGGTCCGGCAGCAGGGCGCGTCTGCCCTGTTCGATGGAGGCGATGGTCTCCACCTGGAGGAGTACCCGGTCCGCGAGCTGGGCCTGGGTCAGGTTGGCCGCCGCGCGGAACACGCCGACCAGTTTGCCTACGAGTTTCATGGCCGACGCGTTCCTGCGCTGTCGCTTCCTGGGGTGCATGCGGTTCGACTTCCACCCTCGTCCGTACTTCACGCGCGCACGACCCGTACAACAAATTTGTACGGGTTCGCGTACTGCATCAGCGTAGTCACTGAGTGTGACGCTCGCTTCATGAATGAGACGATGGAACTCCCGTTGCTGCGCGAGCGATTCTACCGGCGTGAGCGTCGGTCGGTCCGTGCGGCCAGGGAGTTCGTACGCGCTGCGCTTGCCGACTGGGGGTTCGGCGAGGCGCGGACCGATGACGTCCTGCTCTGTGTGAGCGAGCTGGCGACCAACGCGGTGCTGCACGGGGTGCCGCCGGGGCGCGGGTACCGGGTGCGACTGTGGCTGGGGGAGCAGGGGCAGCTGCGGGTCGAGGTCCACGACAGCGGGGACGGTGAGCCGGGGGTGCGGGAGCCGGACGGGGAGTCGGGGCGGGGGCTGCTGATCGTGGAGGCGCTGGCGGATCTGTGGGGTGTGGGGGAGCGGGAGCCCGGCAAGGTCGTGTGGTGCGAGTTCGGTCAGGGCTGAACGGGCCGGGTGAACTCGACGGCCTCGCGGACGTCCGGGTGCGGGTCCTGTCCGAGTCGGTGGAGGAGTTCCTGGACGCCGGGCGTCGACCATCCGGCGACTGCTTCGACCAGCGCCACGCGGACCTGTGGGGCCGGGTGGCCGGCGAGGTGCGCCAGCTGGTCGACCGGGCCTCGTCGGCGGAGGCCGAACCAGTGCAGCGTCTCGCAGAGCTTGGTGGGGTCGCCGGGGTCGCCCGCTGCGGCGATCTGCCGCAGGAGGACCGGGGTGGTGGGGGCCGGGCCGTCGAGGGGGTGCGGGCGGCGTTCGCGCAGGCGTTGCGAGCCGTATTCGCCGCGCACTCTGCATCCGTAACAGGTGCAGGGTGTCGTGCCGTTGGAGTCGGGGAAGTACCGCCAGCCGGTGACCTGCTTGACGGCGCGGAGGCGGTGCACTTCGCGTGTGGTGACGGCTCTGGGGACGAACACTTCCCAGCCGCGCGGGTCGTCCAGGTCGGCGATGCGGCGTACGGCTTCGCTCGCTGTGGTTGCCGTGGGGCCCTGCCCGGGGCGGTCGTTGTAGCGGCCGACCGTGACGGGTTCGCCGTCCGGAAGACGTATGTGTACGGCGACGAGGCCGCGGGGCCCGCCATGCCGGGCGAGTTCGCGCAGCCACTGGTGGGTGAGGGTGTACGACGGGAGGACGGGGAAGCAGAACAGGCCCCGCGATCCGTCGCGGCCGTGGCTGATGGCCCGTATCCCGGAGCGGCGGATGCGGGCCGCGTTCGCTGTGGGTGTCAGGTGCACGAACATCGCCATGGGGCCGATGCTAGACGTCACCGCGCACCTGCGTCGGCGGCAATGCGCCGACGCAGGTGCGCGGATGAGGGGCCGGCTCCCCTCCGTCGAGTTGCCCCCCGTCTCTATGATCAACTGCCCTTCCTGGAAGGGCAGACCGCAGACTCCGTGCGGCCCGTGCGGTCTGAGCGGTCAGTCCGCTCAGTACGTGAGGGCGTCGGCCATGTCGCTCTGCCAGTAGGTGACGAAGCCCTGGTCGTCCCAGTAGGTGTCGGCCGGGAGGGTCAGCTCGTCCGGGGCGGTGCCCGTGGAGCCCGAGGGGTCCTTGGCGGAGAAGTGCACCGTGAGGTGGGTGCCCTTGTACTGCGGCTTCCCGTCGGGCTCGCCGGTCAGCCCGATGGCGGCGTACGCGGACTGGCCCGGGGCGAGAGTGACCACGGCCTGCGGCCGGCTGTCGTCGAGGATCCGGAAGACGGACTGCGCGTCGTCGAACCGGAGCTTGGGCGCGTGGTACGCGTTGCAAGCGCGGGAGCCCGTGTTGGTCATGGTGAGCAGCAGGTGGTTGATAGGGCGGCTCACCTTGCTGACGGTGACCTTGGTGTTCTCGCCGATGCAGGTGACGGGGGAGCTGCTGCTGTTGCCGGTGGCGCCGGTGTTGCTCTTCTGGCCGCCCGTGCGGGAGGTGGAGCCCTTGGAGTCGGCCGCCGTGTTCTCGGCGGGGGTCTTGGACGTCGCGCTGTCGGCGTCCTTGGCGTCCTTGCGCGTGTCCGGCGTGGCGGCGGCCGGGGACTGCTGGTCGCTGGTGCTCCCTGCCGGAGCCGCCGCTCCTGCGTTGCCGTTGTCACCGTTGCCGTTGTCACTGCAGGCGGTGAGCGAGAGGGCGGCCAGGAGGGCGGTCGCGGCGAGGGCGGTCGTGCGGATGTGGTTGCTGCGCATGGTGGTGCTCCCCGTGTGTGTTGGTGAGGTTGTTCAGTCAGTGGTGGCAGATCAGGACCATGACGATCGCGGTGGACACGATCACCACTCCGATGGCCACGGCATCGACGAGCTCGATGCGGGAGTGGATTCGCACTGCGTTGTCCCGGTGGTCGCCGCGGTGTGTTCACAGATTGCGGGGCGGCGGAATCCGACCGCAACGCCGAACAGCCCATTGGGGAAGCTGGAATGCCTGCGCGTACTGTGACCTGGGCAGATTCCACGTCCCTGGAACGGTGTTCCGGGACGGACCAGGAGGGGGAACGCCGAAGTGGCGACGCCGGAGGCCGGGGAATTCGCGGCTCTGCTGAAGGAACTGAAGGACCGTTCGGGGTGCAGCTACGGGGTTCTCGCCGGGAGACTGCACGTCAGCACGTCGACGCTCCACCGGTACTGCAACGGCGATGCGGTGCCGAACGAGTACGCCCCGGTGGAACGGCTGGCGCGGTTGTGTGCGGCGACCCCGGAGGAGCTGGTGGAGCTGCACCGGCGGTGGATCGTGGCGGATGCGGCCCGGAGACGCCCTGCCGCGGCTGCTCCTCCTCCTCCTCCTCCTCCTCCTCCTCCTCCTCCTCCTCCTCCTGCTCCTGCGGCTGTTTCTGCTCCTGCGGAGCCGGTGCGGGATGCGGTTTCGGACATGGTTTCCGACTCGGGGCCGGAGGCGGTTCGTGGCTCCGAGGCTGGGGCTGGGGCCGGGGCTGGTGGCGACGCGTCCGAGCTCACGCCCGAACCCGAACCCGAACCCGAACCCGAACCCGAACCCGAACCCGCGATCTCGGCCGGTGGGGCGAGCCGGCCAGGGCGGTTCCTGGCCTCCGCACGGGCGCGCGTGCTGCTCGCGGCCGTCGCCGTCGTCGCGCTGACCGTGCCCACCTCGATCGTCGTCAGCAATCTGTCGGGTACGGACATGGACGATCTCAGCAACGCCCCCGCCGTGGACGCAAAGGACCCGGACGGGCCCGTCTCCACCCGGCCCCGCCTCGACGCGAGCCTCACCGCTCCGCCCGGTGGGGGGAAGAAGTCGGGTACGCCGACCCCGGCCGGTACGGCGAGTGCCTCGTCCCCGGCGCCCGGCCATGGAACCGCCACGTCCGGGAGACACGGCACGGGAGCCGGGTCGGGTGGGCAGCAGAGCGGGGGCGTGCCGCTGAGCGCCACCATCAGCTCGTACAACTGGGAAGAGCCCTGCGGCCAGCACTACGTCCTGGACCAGAAGCCGGAGGACGTGCCTCCGCCGCCCGCACCGCAGGACACCCGCGGCTGGGCCAGGGCGCTCGGCGGGGTGGACGGCGGCAGCATGCTGCTCGAACTCACCGTGCAGGGGAAGTCGGGGCAGGCCGTCGTGCTGAACGGACTGCATGTGCGGACGCTGTCCCGGAAGGCGCCGCTGGCGTGGTCGGCGTACTCGATGGGGGAGGGCTGCGGGAGCGGCATCACACCGCAGTCCTTCCACATCGACCTCGACGACAGCCGGCCGACCCTCACCCCGGTGGCGGGTCAGCAGGGGGACGTGCGGGTGCCGCCGGAGAACTTCCCGTTCCGGGTGTCCTCCACCGATGTGGAGGTGTTCGACCTCAATGCCCATGTCGAAGGGCACGACGTCAGCTGGTACCTGGAGCTGGAGTGGAGCAGCGGCGGCCGGGAGGGGACGCTGCGCATCGACGATGGCGGGAAGCCGTTCCGTACCAGCAGCATCCAGACGAGGCCGAAGTACATGTACCAGTCCGACACGGCCCAGTGGGTGACCAAGGAGTGGGACTAGCGGTCACGGCCACCGGGCCGGTGCGTACGGCGGACGTCCCGGTCAGAGGCGCTCGGGCGTCCTGATGCCGAGCAGCGCCATGCCCCGGTGGAGGGTGCGGGCGGTCAGGTCGCAGAGGAAGAGCCGGTTCTCGACCATCTCGGCGGGGTTGTCGTCGCTCAGCACATGGCACTGGTCGTAGAACGTCGTGTAGAGCGAGGCCAGCTGGTACAGGTACGCGGCCAGCTTGTGCGGCTCGTACGTCGACGCCACCTCGGCGAGGTTCTCGCCGAACTGGTCCAGGTGCAGACCCAGCGCCCGCTCGGCCGGGGCCAGCTGCAGCTCCGGGTGCGCGACCGGCCGGGTCTCGCCCGCCTTGCGGAGGATGGACTTGATACGGGCGTACGCGTACTGGAGGTACACGGACGTGTCGCCGTTCAGCGACACCATCTGGTCCAGGTCGAACTTGTAGTCCCGGACGGCGGACGTGGAGAGGTCGGCGTACTTCACCGCGCCGATACCGACGTACTCGCCGTTCTCGACGATCTCCTGCTCGGTCAGGCCGACCTTCTCGGCCTTCTCGCGCACGACGGCCGTCGCCCGCTCGATCGCCTCGTCGAGCAGGTCGACCAGCCGGACCGTCTCGCCCTCACGGGTCTTGAACGGCTTGCCGTCCTTGCCGAGGACCGTGCCGAACGCCAGCTGGTGCGCCTTCACGTCCTCGTTCAGCCAGCCTGCCCGGCGGGCCGTCTCGAAGACCATCTTGAAGTGGAGCGACTGCCGCGCGTCCACGACGTACAGCAGGGTGCTGGCCTTGAGGTTCTGGACCCGGTCACGGATCGCGGAGAGGTCGGTCGCCGCGTAGCCGTAGCCGCCGTTCGTCTTCTTGACGATCAGCGGGACCGGGTTGCCGTCCGGGCCCTTCACGTCGTCGAAGAAGACGCACAGCGCACCTTCGGAGCGGACGGCGACGCCCGTCTCCTCCAGGATCCGGCAGGTCTCCTCGAGCATGTCGTTGTAGCCGGACTCGCCGACGATGTCGGGGTCGCGGATCTCCATGTCGAGCTTGTTGAAGACCGAGTAGAAGTAGATCTTCGACTCGTCGACGAACCGCTGCCAGAGCGTGACCGTCTCCTCGTCACCGGCCTGGAGCGCCACCACCCGGTCCCGGGAGCGGGCCTTGAACTCCTCGTCGGAGTCGAAGAGCGCCCGCGACGCCTTGTAGAGCCGGTTCAGCGAGGACATGGCGGCCTCGCCGTCCTGCTCCTCGCCGCCCCGGTGGTCGAGCTCCTGCGGGTGCTCGATCAGGTACTGGATGAGCATGCCGAACTGGGTGCCCCAGTCGCCGATGTGGTGGCGCCGGACCACGCTCTCACCCGTGAACTCCAGGACCTCCACCATCGAGGCACCGATCACCGCGGAGCGGAGGTGCCCGACGTGCATCTCCTTGGCCACGTTCGGCTGCGCGTAGTCGACGACCGTCGTGCCGGCGTTCTGCGCGTACGGCACACCGAGCCGGCCCTCGTCGTCCGCGGCGCGCGCGGCGAGGGTCTCGATGATGGCCTTGTCGCTGAGCGTGATGTTCAGGAAGCCGGGGCCGGAGACCTCGATCTCCTTGATCAGGTCGCCCGCCGGGATCGCGGCCGTCACCTGGGACGCCAGCTCGCGCGGGTTGCCCTTCAGCTTCTTGGCGAGGGCCAGGATCCCGTTGGCCTGGAAGTCGGCCCGGTCGCTTCGGCGCAGCAGCGGGTCCGCGGTGCCGGCATCCGGCAGTGCTGCCGTCAGGGCGTCCGCGAGCTGCTGCTGGAGCGTGGAAGCGAGGGAATTGACCGAGGCCATGGGATGGCTGCCGTTTCCGTAGGGGTACAAGGGATCACGCCCAGTATCCCACGCACTGTAAAGCCGTTTTCGCGCTGCCGGTGGGACCTGGGAGAATGGACGGTGCCCCTACGAGCCCTACCAGAGAGAAGGACGTGCCGACCGTGGCTCAGAGTCAGAGCAGCACCGAGGCCGACTGGGTCTCCCGCTTCGCGGACGATGTCATCGCCGAATCGGAGCGTCGTGCGCCTGGCAAACCGGTCGTCGTCGCGTCCGGTCTTTCCCCGTCGGGCCCGATCCACCTCGGCAACCTCCGCGAGGTCATGACCCCGCACCTGGTCGCGGACGAGATCCGCCGCCGGGGGCATGAGGTCCGCCACCTGATCTCGTGGGACGACTACGACCGGTACCGGAAGGTTCCGGCCGGCGTCCCCGGCGTGGACGAGTCGTGGGCCGAGCACATCGGCAAGCCGCTGACGTCCGTGCCCGCACCGGCCGGGTCCGCGTACCCGAACTGGGCGGAGCACTTCAAGGCCGCGATGACGGCTGCGCTGGACGACCTGGGTGTCGAGTACGACGGCATCAGCCAGACGGAGCAGTACACGGCGGGGACGTACCGCGCGCAGATCCTGCACGCGATGAGGCACCGCGCCGACATCGACGCGGTCCTCGACCGGTACCGCACGAAGAAGGACCCGGCGGCAGGCGCAAAGGGCGGCAAGAAGCCGCAGCAGCAGAAGAAGGCCGACGAGGCCGAGGTGGAGGCCGAGGCGGGTTCCGGCGCGGCGAGCGAGGACGACGGCAGCGGCGGCTCGGCCGGCTACTTCCCGTACAAGCCCTACTGCGGCAACTGCGAGAAGGACCTGACCACGGTCACGTCGTACGACGACGACACGACCGAGATGAACTACACCTGCACCGCCTGCGGCTTCGCCGAGACCGTCCGGCTGAGCGAGTTCAACCGCGGCAAGCTGGTCTGGAAGGTCGACTGGCCGATGCGCTGGGCATACGAAGGAGTGATCTTCGAGCCCAGCGGCGTGGACCACTCCTCGCCCGGTTCGTCGTTCGTCGTCGGCGGCCAGATCGTCCGCGAGATCTTCGACGGTGTGCAGCCGATCGGCCCGATGTACGCCTTCGTCGGCATCTCCGGCATGGCGAAGATGTCCTCCAGCAAGGGCGGCGTACCGACCCCGGCCGACGCGCTGAAGATCATGGAGGCACCGCTGCTGCGCTGGCTGTACGCGCGCCGCAGGCCCAACCAGTCCTTCAAGATCGCCTTCGACCAGGAGATCCAGCGGCTGTACGACGAGTGGGACTCGCTGGCGCGCAAGGTCGCCGACGGCTCCGTGCTGCCCGCCGACGCCGCCGCGTACGCGCGTGCCATCGGCACGGCCGCCGGTGAGCTGCCGAGCACGCCGCGCCCGCTGCCGTACCGCACGCTCGCGTCCGTCGTCGACATCACCGCCGGCCACGACGAGCAGACGCTGCGCATCCTGAGCGAGCTGGACCCGGAGAACCCGATCGGCTCGCTCGACGAGGCGCGGCCGCGCCTCGACCGCGCGGAGAACTGGATCACCAACCAGGTCCCCGCCGACGCCCGCACCATCGTCCGCGACGAGCCGGACAAGGAACTGCTCGGCTCGCTGGACGACCAGGGGCGCCGGTCGCTGCGGCTGCTCCTGGACGGGCTGGACACGCACTGGTCGCTGGACGGACTCACGACGCTCGTCTACGGGGTGCCGAAGAACCTCGCGGGGCTGGAGCCGGACGCCAAGCCGACGCCCGAGCTGAAGGCCGCGCAGCGGTCGTTCTTCGTGCTGCTGTACCAGCTCCTGGTCGGCCGTGACACCGGTCCGCGGCTGCCCACGCTGCTGCTGGCCGTCGGCGCGGACCGGGTGCGGAAGCTGCTGGGCGCGTAGGAGCCGGTCGTACGGAGGGCCGTCACCCGGTGATGCGGGTGACGGCCCTTCGTTCTGCCGGTCCCGGTCCGTTCTCGTGCGGCGGACGGACTCGGGGGTTGTTACGCGATGTGGTTCTCGGCCATCTCGTTGTCGAAGCGCTGCTTGAAGCCCGGGAGCAGGCGCCGGAGCAGGGCCGTGCTGCGCGGGTGACTGACGCCGTGGACGTCCGAGAGCGTTATGTCGAGGACCTCGGCGCTCGGGTGGACCTGGTGCTCGTGCGTGAGGTCGGAGAACACCTCGTACGCGGTGTTGCCGAACTCGATCTCCGCCTCGGCCCACTCCGCCGGATCAGCTTCCTGCTGGGGCTGCGGCTCCTCCTGGGGCAGGCGCTGTGGCTGCTCCTGGGGCAGGCCCTGCGGCTGCTCCAGCTGCTCCGGGAGGGGTTCCTCGCTGCGGGGGTGAGGGACCGCGCCGATCGTGCCCACGTCGCCCAGGGGACGGGTGCGGCCGCCCGGGCCCGACGGGATCATGACCGGGGTGGGCTCCAGGCCCTCGGCATACGTGGGGTCGTACGCGCCCTCGTACGCGCCCTCCGGGACCTGCGGCGCCGCGAACCAGGGGCTCTCGTGCGCGCCGGGGCCCTCCGGGGGCCAATCCTCGGCGGCCGGGTCGGAGGGGTGGGCGTACTGCTGTTGGGGCTGTTGGGGCTGTTGGGGCTGTTGGGGCTGTTGGGGCTGCTGCGGGTGCTGCCGGGGCTCGGCGTACTGCTGCTGTTGTTGTTGTGCGGTGTACGGCAGTTCGGGCTGAGGGGGCACCGTTTCGACGGCCGCCGGAGCCGGCGGCAGCAGGGCCGGTTCGATGCCCGCTGCGGCCAGCCCGGCCGGGCCGGTGTCGGCCAGCGGGACACCGAACTTCGCCAGCCGCAGCGGCATCAGGGACTCGACCGGCGCCTTGCGGCGCCAGTTGCGGCCGAAGCGGGCCTGGAGCCGCGCCTGGTAGATCAGCCGGTCCTGTTCGAGCTTGATGACCTGCTCGTACGAACGCAGCTCCCACAGCTTCATCCGGCGCCACAGCTTGAACGTCGGGACCGGGGAGAGCAGCCAGCGGGTGAGGCGGACACCCTCCATGTGCTTGTCGGCCGTGAGGTCGGCGATCCGGCCGACCGCGTGCCGGGCGGCCTCGACGGCGACCACGAACAGCACCGGGATCACCGCGTGCATGCCGACGCCCAGCGGATCCGGCCAGGCCGCGGCGCCGTTGAAGGCGATCGTCGCGGCGGTGAGCAGCCAGGCCGTCTGGCGCAGCAGCGGGAACGGGATCCGCATCCAGGTCAGCAGCAGGTCCAGCGCCAGCAGTACGCAGATGCCCGCGTCGATGCCGATCGGGAAGACCAGGGAGAAGTTCCCGAAGCCCTTCTGCTCTGCGAGCGCGCGCACCGCGGCGTACGAGCCCGCGAAGCCGATCGCGGCGATGACTGCCGCGCCGGCGACGACGACCCCGATGAGTATCCGGTGCGTGCGTGTCAGCTGCATCGCGGCCACCCGCGATCCCCTCCCTGCGTTCCCGACTTCGACTTCTGGCGGGCACAGCCTGGCACATGCGCGTGGGGTGCGGTGCGCGGGGAGGGGCGAAGCCCGGCTCTCGGGGGAGGGCCGGGCTTCGTAAAACTGCTTCTGCGCAGGGTTGTTGGGGTACCTGCCGTGGCCCTTGCGGGAATGCCCGGCGGGCGGTGGTGCGGTGTTACGACGTGCGTGCCGCGGACTTCGTCGACTTGCGGGAGCTCGTCGACTGCGTCGACTTCGGGGACGATCCTGACTTCGCGGACGACCCGGACTTCGCGGACGCCGCGGACTTCGTCGCCGTCGGAGACTTCGACGTGCCCGCGGGCGGGCTCGACTTCTTCCCGTTGGCTTCGGCGACCGCCGCGACGGTCTCCTTGGCGGCCTTCTCGGCGCCCTTCAGGATGTCGTCGCCGGACGGGGTCTTCGAGCCCGCGTAACCCGCGCCGTTGTAGGTCAGGGTGACGACGACGTTCCCCGTACGGGCCACGACCGTCGCGTACTTGAAGTCCTCTTTTGTCTTGGTGAGGTCGTACGTGACCAGGGTGGCCTGGTCACCGATACCGCTGACGGGGGCTTCGACGACCTTCTTGGCGCCCTCGGTCGCCTTGGTCTTGGCGACCTGGTTCGCGAGGTCCTCCTGGGCGCGCTCGGCGCCGCTGCCGAGCGCCTGGTCCGATTCGAAGCGGGTGAAGCCGACGTCGAGCCAGCGGTACTGCGAGCCCTTGACGCCGTTGTCGTCGAGGCCGTTCCAGGAACAGCCGGCGCGCGCCGAGGTGTCGCTGGACCGGGCCGGCGCACCGGCCTTGCTCTTGGCCTTGGGCACCAGCGAGGTGATCGTTTTCGCGGAGATCGCGTCGCACGGGTCGGGCAGCTCGGCGAACTTCGCCGGCTCGACCGTCGCCTCCGTCTTCTGTGCGCTCGGAGCGGAGGCCGAGGGCGAGCCCGACTTCTCCTTGCTGTCGGAGTCCGACGAGCAGCCGGCGACGACGAGCATCACCGGAACGGCGGCGCAGGCGAGTATGCGGGTGAGTCGCGGGGCTGATCGGTGCATGGTTCCTTCACTCGGGTGGCGCGACGGGCGGGTGGCATGGTGCTCGGGCAGGTGTTCCGGAGGGCCACGGTACGACGGACGGCGGCCGGATGCCGCCTCGGCCGGACGCTCCGCCGACCGGCGCGGTGCGGGTCGGGGGCACCCGGCGGCGGGCTATTCGCTGAACTTGTCGACCAGCTTCCGGGCCAGTGCCTGGGCCTTCTCCTGCAGTTCCTTGCTGTCCGGGGCCTGGCTCGCGAGGGCGGGCTGCTCGGCGTACCGGACGGTCACGATGACGTTCGATGTGCGGAATACCACGCTCACCGTGCGGTGTTGTGCACTGGATCCTGCCCGAGTGAGCAGATCGTCCAGAAATGCGGCATCTCCGAGGCCGTCGAGCGTGCGCGGACGGAGGTCCGCGGAGCCCGCGCCCGCGTCGCCGCCGGTGTCCTGTGCCGAGCCGGAGGGGGAGTCCGACGGGGAGTCCGACGGCGAGTCCGACGGCGAGGCCGTCACCTTCCCCGCGTCGTCGGGGGCGAAGGTGCCGGACGGCAGGTGGGCCGCGGTCTCCTTCTTCCCGTACACCTCGCGGGCGCGGTCCTCGTCGCTCACCGAGGTGTCGTACGAGACGACGCGCTCGAAGTCGAGCACGACGGAACGGGACGAGGCCGCGGCCTGCGACTTCCACTGGCAGCCGACCCGGCGGTCGGTGTCATAGGTGACGGCGGCCGTGCCCGTGTACGCCTTCTCCTGCTGGTTCTCCGGCAGTTCGGCGATGCCCGGAAGCAGGTCCTTCAGCGTGGATCGCGTGATGGAGCGGCAGGGCTCGGGAAGCGTGCGGTACTTGCCCGCCGGGGCGGCGGCGATGCTCGGGCTGCCGGGTTTGCTGTCGGCGGCGGGGCCTTCGGTACCGGTGCCACCGGTGCAGCCGGCGGTCAGCACTGCGAGGAGTGCGACGCCGGGTACGTACGCCATTCGTCGCACGGTCCGGGCTCCCTTCGAGCGAAAAGAAGTTGCCGCTCGATGGCGGCCGGTGGACACAATGTGTATCGCACGCGCCGCTGTAATTGCCGGTCGGCCGACTCTTTTGCCGACCTTGGCACCGGTTTTGCGCTTTCAGTCTTTTCGGGGGAATTGAGGACCTATGTCGTACGTAGAGGTGCCGGGGGCGAAGGTCCCCATCCGCATGTGGGCCGACCCGGCTTCGGTCGAGGACGGTGCGATGCAGCAGCTGCGGAACGTTGCCACGCTGCCCTGGATCAAGGGGCTGGCCGTCATGCCCGACGTGCATTACGGCAAGGGCGCGACCGTCGGTTCGGTGATCGCGATGAGTGGTGCGGTCTGCCCGGCGGCGGTGGGAGTGGACATCGGGTGCGGCATGTCCGCGGTGAAGACCTCCCTGACGGCCAATGACCTTCCGGGCGACCTGTCGCGGCTTCGGTCGACGATCGAGCAGGCCATTCCGGTGGGCCGGGGCATGCATGACGACGTCGTGGACCCCGGCCGGCTGCACGGCTTCCCGACCGCGGGCTGGGACGACTTCTGGGGACGGTTCGACGGGATTGCGGAGGCGGTCAAATTCCGTCATGAACGTGCCACCAAGCAGATGGGAACGCTTGGATCCGGAAACCACTTCATTGAGTTCTGCCTCGACGAGTCGGGTTCGGTGTGGCTGATGCTGCACTCCGGGTCCCGGAACATCGGCAAGGAGCTCGCCGACTACCACATCGGGGTGGCGCAGAAGCTGACGCACAACCAGGGTCTGATCGACCGTGACCTGGCGGTCTTCATCGCGGACACCCCGCAGATGGCGGCGTACCGGAACGACCTGTTCTGGGCCCAGGAGTACGCGAAGCACAACCGCGCGATCATGATGGGGCTCTTCCAGGACGTCGTCCGCAAGGAGTTCAAGAAGGCCCGGGTCGCCTTCGAACCGGTCATCTCCTGCCACCACAACTATGTGTCGGAGGAGCGGTACGAGGGCATGGATCTGCTGGTCACCCGCAAGGGGGCGATCCGTGCCGGTTCGGGTGACTTCGGCATCATTCCGGGGTCGATGGGCACCGGCTCGTACATCGTGAAGGGGCTCGGGAACGCGAAGTCGTTCAACTCGGCCTCGCACGGTGCCGGCCGGAAGATGAGCCGCAGCGCGGCCAAGCGGCGCTTCTCGACGCGGGACCTGGAGGAGCAGACGCGGGGTGTGGAGTGCCGTAAGGACTCCGGCGTCGTGGACGAGATCCCGGGGGCGTACAAGCCGATCGAGCAGGTCATCGAGCGGCAGCGGGACCTGGTGGAGGTCGTCGCGAAGCTGAAGCAGGTGGTGTGCGTGAAGGGCTGAGTGCCCTTGACGCCGCTACGAAGACGAGCCCCGGACCCTGTGGTGGTGGTGGTCCGGGGCTCTTCCGTGCGGGCCGATGGCCTCAGAGCGTGCGGTGGACCTTGGTGTTGGACGCCTGGGCGCGGGGGCGGACCACCAGGAGGTCGATGTTGACGTGGCTGGGGCGGGTGACGGCCCAGGTGATCGTGTCGGCCACGTCGTCGGCGGTGAGGGGGGCGTCGACGCCGGCGTAGACCTTGGCGGCCTTCTCGGTGTCGCCGCGGAAGCGGGTGGTGGCGAACTCCTCCGTCCTGACCATGCCGGGGGCGACCTCGATGACGCGGACCGGGGTGCCGACGATCTCCAGGCGGAGGGTCTCGGCGAGGACGTGTTCGCCGTGCTTGGCGGCCACGTAGCCACCGCCGCCCTCGTACGTGGACAGGCCCGCCGTCGAGGAAAGGATCACGATCGTGCCGTCGCCGCCCGCGGTGAGGGCGGGGAGCAGGGCCTGGGTGACGTTGAGCGTGCCGATGACGTTCGTCTCGTACATCTGGCGCCAGTCGGCCGGGTCGCCGGTGGCGACCGGGTCCGCGCCGAGCGCGCCGCCCGCGTTGTTGACGAGGACGGCGAGAGAGCGGAAGGCGGTGGCGAAGTCGTCGACCGCCTCGCGGTCCGTGACGTCCAGGGCGTACGCCGTGGCCTCGTGGCCCGCCTCGTTGATCTCGGCGGCGAGCGCCTCGATGCGGTCCTTGCGGCGGGCGGTCAGGACGACGCGGTAGCCGGCGGCGGACAGCTGCCGGGCGGTCGCGGCACCGATGCCGCTGCTCGCTCCGGTGATGACGGCGATGGGGGTGGCGGCCATGCGGACTCGACTCCTCGGACATCTGATCGGTACGGGGTCAGGATAGGCAGGCGGCGCGAGGTTCCGTTCGGCGGCCGCGCTGTACGGGGCGTCCGGCGGCCGCGTTTCCCGAGGTGGCCGGGGCGGGGAGAGCGGCGCCGCCGGAGTCCGGCGGGTGTCGGCGTGGTCGGCGGTCGGCGCCCGATCGGGCAAGCGGGTGGAGTGGAGCGCGGAACCGGTGTGTAAATACGGATAATTCGGGGCGATCGGTATCTTCAGGGCATGGTAGTCACGCGTAAGGCTCGTCTGGCGGTCTCCGCCGCGGCGGCGATGGCGGCAACGGTGTCGACAGCGGCATGGGGGGCGGGACAGGCGGTCGCGACGGGGCCCGTGCCCGCGCCGGTGGACCGGCGGGTGGCGCGGGAGGCGGACGTCTCGCACCACGGGCATGTCTCGCTGTGGGGCAGGGGGCTCGGGGTCTGGCTGCACAGCGAGAACCACGGTCCGTCGAGTCTGGCGAGTGTGACCGTACGGTTCCGCTTCTCGGTGCCCCTCAGTGGCCGGCAGGAGATGCCGGTCGAGTGTCTGCAGGCGAGCGCCCGAACCGTACTGTGCCGGACGGGTCCGCTGAGGGCGGACGGGTGGGCCGGCCGCCAGCTCGCGCTCGAGCTGCAGCTCGCGGGGCGGCCGAACGAGGTGGTCGTACGGATCGACACCGTCTGGAACGGTGGTGCGACCGACCGGAACCCCGGCAACAACCGGCATGAGGTGCTGGCGCCCGCCACCGGTGACGAGTACGTCTTCTGACCTCTGGTGGCGCGGTGGTCCGGGCCCGTGGGGATGACGCAGGGGCAGTGTCTGCTTCGTACACTCTCTGCATGCCGCAGAAGTCCCCGGTCCGGCGCAGTGCTCTGCTGGCCGAGCTGTCCACCGAGTCGCGCCGCTACATGGCCGCGTACGCCCTCTTCAATCAGGCCGTCGCCGACCATCTGCGGATCCACCCCACCGATCTGCAGTGCCTCAACCTGCTCGGCCTCGAAGCGGAACCCGTCACTACCGGACGTATCGCGGAGCTGACCGGGCTCACCACCGGGTCGGCGACCCGGCTCGTCGACCGGCTGGAACGGGCCGGCTATGTGACGCGCGAGCGCGACAGGGCGGACCGGCGGCGGGTGCTCGTCGCGACCGTGCCGGAGCGGATGGCGGAGTTCGGCGCGGTCTGGGAGAGGCTGAGTGGGGACTGGGCGGCGATGTTCGAGGCGTACGACGACGACGAGGTGGCACTCCTCATCGCTCATATGCGGCGGACGGTCGAGCTCGGTGCGGGCCAGATCGCGCGGCTGCGGAGCGGGGAGTTCGATCCGGCGCAAGGCGCGTCGTAGGGCGAGTCGTAGGGCGATTCGTCAGGTGTGACGTGCGGATCGTGTCCGGCCGTGCCCCGCCGGACAGCCCTACCGGCCCGGACCGGCCTGATCCCGGGCGCCGAACTCGAGCACCGCGTCGGCGACGATCGTCTCCAGGTGGGAGTGGTGGGCGCCGCGCCAGTACACCCGACCGCACTCCGTGCACTGCGCGAAGACGTCGTACGACTGCTGTGTGCCGTGCTCCAGCTGCTCCCGGACGGATTCCTTGTCCGCGTCGGTCAGCGGCCCGTTGCAGGCCGTGCACCGGGTCCACGGGGCCAGCTCCGGTGCGAACCGCTCCAGCACGTCCCGCAGCTGATCGTCCGGACGGTCGCTGTAGATGTACGCCCCTGCCCAGATCTCCCGCCGCCGCAGCAGTCCCCGGTCCCGGGAGAGAAGTACCCGCTGCTCCTTCGCCGACAGGGCGGCCAGCGCCGGGTCGCCGAGGTCCTCGCTCTCGTACGCGGCGTCGACGCCCAGCAGCCGCAGCCGCCGGGCGAGCGTGCCGAGGTGGACATCGAGCAGGAAGCGCAGCGGCGCGCCCTCGACGCGCTGGGGGCGCGCCACCGCGCGCACCTGGACCAGTTCGCCCGCGCCCGGGATGTGCGAGACGGGGACGGGGCGGCCGTCCACGAGCAGTTGGCCGGCCTCGGTGAGCGGGACGCCGAGCGATTCCACGACATGGCCGAGCGTCGAGGCGCCGTCGGTGGTCACCGACGTGCGTCCGTCGCGGCGTTCATGGGCAACGAAGAGCCGCAGTTCAGGGGCGACTTCCAGGTGGATCTCCGGTCCGTTCACGTCGTCAGCATGCCACCGGGCGGTCTGCGTGAGCCAGGGAATGCACGGGCGAGGTGCAGCCGGAGACGGGTGGACAGGCTCTCAGGCGCGGAACGCGTCAGCGTGCTCCTCGGCCCAGGCGGCGAACGTACGGGCCGGGTGGCCGGTCAGCTTCTCGGTCTCGCCGGTCACCTCGGCCGGTGAACCGTCCGTGGACGCCCAGTAACTGAGGAGTCCCTCGGCGACCTCCTCGGGGACGTACGGGATCACGGACTTCTTCCAGGCCGACCGGCTCACGGCGTTGACCGTGACGGGGCGCCCCGAAGCCGCCGCCAGCAGGCCGATCTGTTCGGCGGCTGTGAGCGATTCGGGGCCGGTCAGGTGATACGCCGAGCCCTGCAGCCGGTGCTCGGTGAGGACCGCGAGGGCGGCCTCGGCGATGTCCGCCTCATGGATCGGGCTGGTGTGACTGCGCGGGTAGGGCAGGTCCACGACGCCGTGACTCCGTACCGCCGCGGACCACTGGTACGCGTTGGTCGCGAAGGCGCCCGGGCGCAGGAAAGTCGTGGTGAGCGGTGAGGCGGCGAGCGCCTGCTCGACCGCATGGTGGGAGCGGGCGATCGGGTTCTCCTGCGCGTCCGGGCCGAGTACCGAGCTGGAGGAGAGCAGCACGATGTGCCGGACTCCGGCTGCCTCCGCCCGGGTGAGGAACGAGTCGATCCCGGCCGGTTCGGCGTACAGGAAGACGGAGCCGACGCCGTCCAGCGCGGGGGCGAAGGTGGCGGGATCGGTGAGATCGCATGCCAGGGCCGGCACTCCGGCGGGCGGGTCGAGCCGGGCGGGGTCGCGGGAGGCGGCGCGCACGGCGTGGCCATCGCGGTGCAGGAGCGAAACGAGTGCGGAACCGACGCGGCCGCGGCTTCCGGTGACGAGAGTGAGCATGACGGGGTGAGCTCCTTCAGTTATTTTGTGCGTAACGCATAAGCTGCGTCGCGCAGATAAATATCCATGAGGAGGGCCCGCCCGTCAAACGTTTTGGGCGGGCCCGCGGGTCACGCCGGGCTGACGGCCTGCCTCGCGGTAAAGAGTGGGCTCCCGACGCCCTGCGACTTTGCTTGCGGCGTTGTCGTCGGTCACCGACGCTCCGCGTCGACTCCGTCCTCCGCCGTGCCATCGAAGCCGCATGACGCCGCTCGCTGATCCACTCCCTACCGCGGGGGAGGCCGTGAGGGCTGCCGGTTACGGCACGACGCGGTAGTGCGTGGTGATGCGGCCACCCGCGCCCGGGTCGCCCTCGTCCAGGACATGGAAGGCGACCCCGGGCGGCGCCTCCGGATCGATCAGCCCCTCGCAAGCCCCCGGGGCTGCGCCTACAGTTCCCGCATGAAGATCACCGACCTCGAACCCGGCGACCCCCGACTGACCACGGACCTTCTTCCCGTGCTGCGCGAACTTCGTCCGCATCTGACAGAGGACCTCTTCCGTGAGGTGTACGACAAGGGGTACTCGCAGGGGCTCCGCTTCACCGTCGTCCACGACGGCGACGGCGCATGCGTGGGCGCGGCCGGATGGCGGATCGTCGACAACACCAGCCAGATCCGCAAGCTGTACGTCGACGATCTGGTCACCGCCGAGCACGCCCGGTCCACCGGTGTCGGCCACCGGCTGCTGGGGTATCTGGAGCAGCGTGCCCGGGAGGCCGGCTGCCTGGACCTGAGTCTGGACTCGGGCACGCATCGCACCGATGCCCACCGCTTCTATCTGCGGGAGCGGCTGGACATTGTCGCGTTCAGCTTCAACAAGCCTCTGGCCCGGAATTCGGACTGATCCCGGGGCCGGGCTCGGAACCGAGCTCCGGAGTGAGGTCCAGTCGCCAGTCATTCGTCAGCAGCGCATGGCCGGGCGGGTACTCGAAGTCGCACTCGCCGATCAGGATGAAGCCCGCCCTGCGGCACACCGCGTTCGACGCGCCGTTGTCGACGGACGGGTAGGCGTGCAGATAGCGGTGCTTGCGCTCGGCCCGCGCCTGCTCGACGACGGCCCTGGTCGCGACCGTGGCGATGCCCCGCCCCTGGTGGCCGGCGAGGACGGCCCACCCCGTCTCGTACACCTCCTGGCCCTGCCAGGTGCGCTCCCAGAACCCGATCGTCCCCACGGCCTCGCCCCCGCTTCCGTCGGCCAGGGTGATCCGGAACATCCTGCCCCGGCCCGTGCGGTCCGCGCTCAGCTCCACATAGCGGCCGTGGCGCACCATGAGCTGTTCCTCCGACTCGGAACCGCCCAGATGATCCATCAGTTCCGGCGCGTTGACCCGGCGCAGGAGCTCCAGGTCGCCGTCCGACCAGGGCTCGATCCGTACGGGAGACGCCGATGACGGGGGAGTGTGCTCCATACGGCAACAGTAGGACGCGGCACTGACAATCAGCGCCCGGCGAGTGCCGTCGGCGGCACTCCGAGCGTCGTCGTGAAGTCCCTGACCAGGTGCGCCTGGTCGCTGTAACCGAGTTCCGCCGCGAGCGTGGCCCAGTCCACCTCGGGGTCGGTCTCGGCGCGTTCCAGCGCCTCGTGGATGCGGTAGCGCAGGATGACCCACTTGGGGCCGACGCCCACATAGGTGGCGAAGAGCCGCTGCAGCGACCGCGCCGACAGCCCTTCGGTGCGGGCGAGTTCGTCGACGCGGCGGATCGTGCGGTCGGTGCGGACGCGCTCGACCAGCGCCATCACGCGCTCGGTCTGCGGGTCGGGTTCCGGGGCGAGCGCCAGCAGGTACGCGTCCAGCGCCGCGACCCGTGCGTCCTCCTCGGCCGGGTCCAGCACGGCCGCCACGGGCGCGGGTACGGCGAGGACCTCGTCCGCCATGAGCCGTTGGCCCGACCACCGCGACACCGGGTGGTCCGGTGCGAACGGCCGGAAGCCGCCCGGCCGGAATTTCACCCCGCAGACCCGTCCCCGGCCCTCCAGCTTCTGGCTGAAGAGCTGGAGCCCGATGCCCGCGACCTCCGCGAAGGCGGGCTCGCCGGTGCTCTCGTAGTGCTGGAAGACCAGGTTGACCGAAGGGTGCGGCACCACGTGCGAGGTGTACGGCTCCGGCAGGTCCCATTCGATCAGCCAGTAGAACGCCACCTGCGTCCGCAGCCCGGGGGCCGGCTCGCGGCGGCGGAAATGCACGTGCGAGAAGAGTTCGTGGGCGTCGACGATGCCCCGGTTGTCGCGTCGAGGACCTGACATGACAGCGATCCTATGACGAACAACAGTTCGAATCATCCGTGTCGCGTTTCTTCAAGACGCGGGCGATTGCCGGATGCACGGTTGAAGCATGAAGAAGATCAGTGAATTGCTGGACGCGGCCGCGGAGCGGGCGATCCCTGTGGTGCGCGGGATCGACGACGGCCAGCTGGACGACCCCACCCCGTGCACGGAGTACGACGTACGGGCCCTGGTCGACCATCTCTTCCAGGTGGTCGTCAACTTCCAGGCCCTGGCGGCCAGGGAGGAGCCGGACTTCGGCGCGAGGCCGACCGCGGTCACCGGCGACTGGCGCAGCCGCTTCGGCGAGGAGACGGCCAAGCTGGTGGCGGCATGGGGCGCGCCGGGTGCGGACGAGGGGACCGCGGGTTCCATGGGATTCCCCGCCAGAACCGTCGCGCAGATGGTGCTGGGCGATCTGACCGTGCACGCGTGGGACCTGGCGCGCGCCACCGGGCAGGAATTTGTTCCGGACGAGGCCGTGGTGCGCGAACTGGGGCCCGGCGTTGCCGACATGGCGCCGAACGCGCGGAAGGCGAAGGTGTACGGCGAACCCTTCCCCGTACCGGACAGTGCTAGCCCCTTTGAGCGGATGCTGGGTACGACCGGCCGCGACCCGGGGTGGCAGCCGCCCCGGGCATGACCCCGGGGACGCCCGGGGCGCTTGCGGCGCCGATGGCTTCCGCCGGCGTCGGCCTCTGCGCGGCCGGTTCCGGTGCTCCCGCGGCGCCGTAGAGCGCACCGAGCTTCGCGTACGCCCCGTCGACGATCTCCCTCGCCGCCTCGGCCATCTCGCGCTCGGCGAGGCGGGCCGCCTGATGGGCGTACGGCGATGGCGGCGTCGGGTGCCGGCGCCGCCACCAGCTCTCGCAGCCTGCGTAGATCCCGCCGGCGAAGACCAGCAGGGGGATGGACAGGGCCAGCAGCGTGTCACCCATGGCAGTCCTCCTCGATGTCGATGCCCCGTACGCGACCACGCGGGCTGTATGGGGCATCGGCATGTCCGGCAGGCCGGCTGAAGATCATTCTTCGGCCAATGAATGGCCGGATGCGGGCGTCAATCGGACACCCTCCGGTTGTCCGGAGTCCACACGTGCAGGGCATCCCCGTCCCTGGACACCGTGTACCAGGTGCCGTCGCCGAGCGCCGTGGGCGTGCCGCAGACCGGGAAAGGGTACGCGATCTGCCCCGCCGGTCGCATTCCCGCCGTCTCCAGCAGCCAGTGCCGGACCGGGCCGAACTCCTCCTCCTGGTCCGTACTGGTGATCGCGGTCTCCCGGTCCAGGAATCCGCACTCGTAGTCCCACATCACGTCGTCGGCGTCATAGTCGTCCGGATCCGCGTCGGGATGACGGGGCACGGCGTCCTCCGCCTGCAGTTCGGCCACCACCTCGCCGTCCGCGACCCGGTGCAGGGCGAGCGAGTCCAGGTCGTGGGCCACGGTCAGGAAGTACTCACCCGTGGGGCTCACCGACGTCAGGATCCGCTCCTGCTCGCCGAACTGCTCCACGGAGAGCTCCACCCCGTCCCACCGCCCCCACAGCAGCGGTGCCCCGTCCTGGCCCTCGCCGACGCTCAGCCCCATCTGTGCCGGATCCGGGTGCGGTACGTGCTCCGAGCCCGCGGCCACGGTCTCCGCGTCCGCCCGGCCCAGCACCCGCCCGTCGGCGGCATCGATGACCAGCCACTCGTCCAGCGCTTCCGGATCCGGCCCGGCCGAGGCGACGGGGCCGCGGACATGGGCCCACACGAGCGACCCGTCCGCGGAGAACACCGCCGAGCCGCTGTCCGCGTACAGATGCGCCTTGTCGTCCGCGTACTCCTCGTACGACTCGTGCAGGACGCGGCAGCCGCCCTCCCAGCAGCCGTGCCGCACCTCCCAGCGCACCACGCCCGCCGGATCGACGGCGCGCACCGCATGGACCCCCGAGAAAACCGCGAGATCCCCGCCCGGCGCCACCGTGAACGTACCGAAACGGCGCGGCCACGGCGCCGGGAAGCGGGTCCGCGGGACGGACCCGTCGTCCAGGCCGACGGCGACCGCCTCGACATCGCCCCGCTGTATCAGCAGACGCCGGTCCGGCCACCGCAGAACGGACGGGGCGTACGCGGCGTCGCGCTCCCGGTCCAGGGGTGCGGTGAATGTGGCGACAAGACGCGCGGTTACGGCGCTGGTGATCATGGTTCCCCTCCCGAACGTGCAGCCTGCGGCGTGCACCAGATCAGGGGAGAACCGTAGAGCCCATGAGTGACCGCCGCGCTACGGGGTCGGGTCGGGGCCGGCTCGGGGCGGTCGGGACGTGCGGGAACCCCGGCTCAGGGCCAGACCAGGCAGTACGCCTGATGCCCCGCGTCATGCAGACGATGGCTGAAATCCTGCCACTCGTGCAGCAGTTGGTAGACGTTGAACGCGTCGCGCGGGCCGCCGCGGTCCGGGACCGTGGACCAGATGAAGGCTGCGGCGCCGACCGATTCCTCGCCGACGCCGCGCAGCGGGTCGACGACCGTCATGGGGAGTTTGACCACGGCGTAGTCGGGGTGCAGGACGACCAGTTCCAGCGGGGGGACCTTGTGCAGGGGTATGCCCTGGATTCCGGTGAGGACCATGGCCGACACCGTCTCCGGTTTGATCTTGGTGAACATGCCGCCCATGCCCAGCTCGTCGCCGCCGAGCTCCTCGGGGCGCATGGAAATGGGCACCCGTGCGGCCGTGGCCCCGTCGGGGGCCCCGAAGTATTTGTACGTCACCCCCACCCGGCCACCACTCCCGCTTCCGGACTGCGCACTGCCGGCCTGTATGCCCTGCCGACGCTCGGCCTCACGCCGGTGCCGACCTCGGCGGGCAGGCTCGGGCCCCAGGTCGTCGGTCCCTTCGCCCACTTCGCCACCGCGATGCATATCTCATCCATCCGACTACTGCTTAGGAGACACAGCCCCGCCGCGCAACCTGATCATCGTGCCAGTGACCTCCCCCGCGGGCGTGGTGTGAAACACCTGTCCGCAAGACCGTCGGAGGCTCCGACACCATGGCTTGTGTGAGCTTTCCGCCCCAGTTTCGCAGACGCGAGGGGGCTGACGCCCGGTCGTCGCGCGATGGATGTGCTCGCGGGGCTTTCGGTGGCCGGGATCTTCCGCTCCTGTCCGCGCGGGAGCGCTGTCCTACCCTGGGGAGGTCACTAGCCCCCGGAGTCGGAGAAGTCGCAGGTCATGACCGAACTGCCTTATCGATATGAAGCCCCAGTTTCGCAGACGCTTTTCGACCGCGCGTCCCTCGTGACGCCCGGCGGCGTGAACTCTCCCGTACGTGCCTTCCGGGCTGTGGGCGGTACGCCCCGCTTCATGGTGTCCGGTACCGGTCCGTACCTCACCGATGCCGACGGCCGTGAGTACGTCGACCTCGTGTGCTCGTGGGGGCCGATGATTCTCGGCCACTCCCACCCCGAGGTCATCGCCGCAGTCCAGGAGGCTGTCGCCCGCGGCACCTCGTTCGGTACGCCCGGTGAGGGCGAGGTCGCGCTCGCCGAGGAGATCGTGGCCCGGATCGAGCCCGTGGAGCAGGTGCGGCTGGTGTCCTCCGGTACCGAGGCGACCATGTCCGCGATCCGGCTGGCCCGCGGGTTCACCGGCCGGGCGAAGGTCGTGAAGTTCGCCGGCTGCTACCACGGGCACGTCGACGCGCTGCTTGCCGCCGCCGGGTCCGGGGTCGCGACCTTCGGTCTGCCGGACACCCCGGGCGTCACCGGCGCGCAGGCCGGCGACACGATCGTGCTGCCGTACAACGACCTGGAGGCCGTGCGGGCCGCGTTCGCCGCGCACCCCGGTGAGATCGCCTGTGTGATCACCGAGGCCTCGCCCGGCAACATGGGCGTGGTGCCGCCGCTCGACGGTTTCAACGCCGGGCTCAAGGAGCTCTGCGCCGAGGGCGGTGCGCTGTACATCTCCGACGAGGTCATGACCGGATTCCGTACCTCGAAGGCCGGCTGGTTCGGCATCGACGGCGTGCGGCCCGACCTGATGACCTTCGGCAAGGTCATGGGCGGGGGCTTCCCGGCCGCGGCCTTCGGCGGGCGCGCCGATGTGATGGCGCACCTCGCCCCGGTCGGCCCCGTCTACCAGGCGGGCACCCTCTCCGGAAACCCGGTCGCCACCGCCGCCGGCCTCGCCCAGCTGCGGCTGCTCGACGACGCGGCGTACGCGAAGGTCGACGCGGTCTCCGCGGAGATCCGGTCCTTGGTGAGCGAGGCGTTCACCAAGGAGGGCGTCGCGCACACGGTGTCCGCGGCGAGCAACATGTTCTCCGTGTTCTTCACGGAGCAGCCGGTGCGGAACTACGAGGACGCCAAGCAGCAGGAAGCTTTCCGCTTCAATGCCTTCTTCCACTCGATGCTGTCGCAGGGCGTCTATCTGCCGCCGTCCGCGTTCGAGTCCTGGTTCGTCTCCACCGCCCACGACACGCAGGCCGTCGAGCGGATCGCCGCCGCCCTGCCCGCCGCCGCCCGCGCCGCCTCGGAGGCCACCGCATGAGCGAGACCGGCAGTACCGGCCGTGCAGACAGTGCGCGTCAGGACATCACTGTCGTTCATCTGATGCGGCACGGGGAGGTGCACAACCCCGAGGGCGTGCTCTACGGGCGCCGTCCCGGCTACCACCTCTCCGAGCTCGGCCGGCAGATGGCCGACCGGGTGGCCGAGCACCTGGAGAAGCGCGACATCACCCATGTCGTCGCCTCCCCGCTGGAGCGCGCCCAGGAGACGGCGACGCCGATCGCCAAGTCGCACGGCGTCGACCTGGCCACCGACGAGCGGCTGATCGAGGCGGCCAATGTCTTCGAGGGCAAGACCTTCGGGGTCGGCGACGGTGCGCTGCGCAAGCCGGACAACTGGAAGCACCTCACCAACCCCTTCCGCCCGTCCTGGGGCGAGCCGTACATCGAGCAGGTCGTACGGATGATGGGCGCCCTCGACGCCGCGCGCGACGCGGCCCGCGGGCACGAGGCGGTCTGCGTCAGCCACCAGCTGCCGATCTGGATCGTCCGGAGCTTCGTCGAGCGACGGCGGCTCTGGCACGACCCGCGCAAGCGGCAGTGCACGCTGGCCTCGCTGACCAGCTTCACGTACCAGGGCGACAAGATCGTCTCGGTCGGCTACACCGAGCCGGCCCGCGATCTGGTCCCCGCGCACCTGCTGGCCGGTGCGAAGCCGGTGAAGGGGAAGCCCAAGGCGTTCGGCGCGTAGCCGAGATTTCTCGACCCGCACAGGCCCCTGCCGATATGTCGGCCGGGGCCCGTGGTGCGTTCGGGTCAGGAACAAGGTCACGTCAGGAGTGGCGTCTGGTCACGCACAGAATTGTGTGTTAGCCAGCGGAACCCCCGCGCTGTTTCGCGCATCTAAGCCTTCGCCAGTTTGTATGCAGTTGGGTCGGAACGACCGCAGATGGGGACGCCATGCGCGACATCAGCCGAAGGAGTCTGCTCGGAACCGGACTGGGGGCCGCGGCTGCCATCGGGACGGCGGGCTGCGGTTCCCGGCACTCTTCCGAAAGGGGCCGGCCGGGCCCCGGCCCCGAGGAGAGGGCGGGCGGCAAGGCCGAGGGGGACGGTGCCGGGGACGAGGACGTTCGCGAGATCGGGGACGGTTCCACCGCGGACACCGGGGAGCAGCCGAACCAGCCTTCCGCGCCGGTCCCGCTGGAACCCGGCCAGGCCCCGCCGCAGTTCGTGATCTTTTCCTGGGACGGGGCGGGTGAGGTCGGCACCGGGCTCTTCCCGCGATTTCTCGAACTCGCCAAGGAGCACGACGCGGCGATGACCTTCTTCCTCTCCGGGATCTACCTGCTGCCCGAGTCGAAGAAATCCTTGTATCGGCCGCCGAACAACCGCATCGGCGCCTCCGACATCGGCTATCTCACCGATGCCCACATCAAGGAGACGCTGGGCCACATACGCAGGGCCTGGCTCGAAGGCCATGAGATCGGCACGCACTTCAACGGGCATTTCTGCGCCGGTTCCGGATCGGTCGCCCGCTGGACGTCCGCCCAGTGGGAGAACGAAATCGATCAGGCGGTCTCCTTCGTCACCGAATGGCGCACCAACACCGGCTGGACCGATCTCGACCCGCTGCCCTTCGACTACCGCAAGGAACTCGTCGGCGGCCGCACCCCCTGTCTGCTCGGCCAGAACAATCTGCTGCCCACCGCGCGCCGACTGGGCTGGCGCTACGACGCGAGCTCGCCCGGCGGCACCCAGATCTGGCCCACGAAGCGCCAGGGCATATGGGATCTTCCACTGCAGGGCATGCCGTTCCCCGGGCACACCTTCGAAGTGCTGTCGATGGACTACAACATCCTCGCGAACCAGTCGCAGAACACCACCCGGGGAATGCCGTCGCGCTATCCGGAATGGCGCACCCAGGCCACTCAGTCGTACCTCGCCGCTTTCAACCGTGCGTACGGGTCGAATCGCGCACCCTTCTACATCGGCAACCACTTCGAGGAGTGGAACGGCGGCATCTATATGGATGCGGTCGAAGAGACCCTCAAAAGGATCGCCCGGAAGCCGGATGTGCGGCTCGTCTCCTTCCGGCAGTTCGTCGACTGGCTCGACGTCCAGGATCCGGCCGTGCTCGCGAAGCTCCGTACGCTGGAGGTCGGCCAGTCGCCCGACGGCGGCTGGAACACCTTCTTTAAACGGGCCTGACAACGGGCTTTACGGGCACCGAGGGGGGTGCGCAAGATCCGCAAAACCGTCATGCGAAACTTTTCACATGAGCTCTGGCCGCGCACCCCGACGCCGCTTCACCCTGCTCGCCGCCCCCGCAGCGGCCGCCGCACTGGCGCTGACCCTGACCGCCTGCGGCGGTGACGGCAACAAGGCCGGGGGTGGCGGCAATTCGCACTTCGTCACCGGCAGTGGCGGAATCTCCACCGTGGCCAAGGCGGACCGCCAGGACGCGCCGAAGCTCGACGGAGCGACACTGGACGGCAAGCCCCTCGACGTTGCCGACTACAAGGGCAAGGTCGTCGTGCTGAACGTATGGGGCTCGTTCTGCGGCCCCTGCCGGCTGGAGGCCAAGCACTTCGCGAAGGTGTCGAAGGAGACCGCGAGCCAGGGTGTCCAGTTCATCGGGATCAACACCCGGGACGCCGAGAAGGGCCCGGCGGTGAACTTCGAGAAGGACAACAACATCACCTACCCGAGCTTCTTCGACCCGGTCGGGAAGCTCATCCTGCGCTTCCCCAAGGGCACGCTGAACCCGCAGGCCATTCCTTCGACCGTGGTCATCGACCGGGACGGGAAGCTCGCGGCCCGCACCCTCGTCGCCCTCGACGACGTCAACCTCCACAAGATGATCGACCCGCTGATCGCGGAGAAGTGATTCCGTGCTCACCCTCGCCGCACTTCCGGGGCAGAACGAGACCGTGATGAACGGGGCGCTGTTCGTCGCCCTGCCCATCGCCGTACTCGCCGGGCTCGTCTCGTTCTTCTCGCCGTGCGTCCTGCCCCTCGTGCCCGGCTATCTCTCGTACGTCACCGGCGTCAGCGGCACCGATCTGGCGCAGGCCAAGCGGGGGCGCATGGTCGCGGGAGCCTCGCTCTTCGTGCTCGGCTTCACCGCCGTGTTCGTCTCCGGCGGCGCACTCTTCGGCTTCTTCGGCCAGACGCTCCAGGCGCACAGCACCACGCTCTCCAAGGTCCTCGGTGTGCTGATGATCCTGATGGGGATCTTCTTCATGGGCCTGATGCCGTGGATGACGCAGCGCGAATTCCGTATCCACAGGAGGCCGGTGACCGGACTGGCGGGCGCACCGCTGCTGGGCGCCCTCTTCGGGATCGGCTGGACCCCGTGCCTCGGCCCGACGCTCAGCTCGGTGAGCATCCTCGCGTTGGACCAGGGCACCGCCGGACGCGGGGCGATACTGACCATCGCCTACTGCCTCGGGCTCGGTGTGCCCTTCGTGCTCGCCGCAGTCGCCTTCCGCAAGGCGCTCGGCGCGTTCGGCTGGGTCAAGCGCCACTACACATGGGTCATGCGGATCGGCGGCGTCATGATGATCGCGACCGGGCTGCTCCTGCTGACCGGCGTGTGGGGCAGCATGATGCAGGAATTGCAGGGCTGGTCCGACGGCTTCACGGTGGGGATCTGAGTTCCATGAGCAACACCAAGACCAACGCGGCCGAAGAGCGCGCGAACGAGCGCGAGCGTGAGAACCAGCGGGAGCGGGAGAACGCGGCCGAGCTCGGCGCGGCCGGCTCGCAACTGTCCACCGCCCCGCGAGAAGAGGCCCTGGCCACGCTGCCCGCCATGGGCGTCATCGGCTGGGCGCGCTGGTTCTGGCGCCAGCTCACCTCGATGCGGGTCGCGCTGATCCTGCTCTTCCTGCTCTCGCTCGGGGCCATCCCCGGCTCGCTGATCCCGCAGAACAGCGTGGACGAGCTGAAGGTGCAGACCTTCAAGGAAGCCCACACCACCGTCACGCCGATCTACGAGAAGCTCCAGTTCTTCGACGTCTACAGCTCGGTGTGGTTCTCCGCGATCTACATCCTGCTGTTCATCTCCCTCATCGGCTGCATCGTGCCGCGCACCGGCCAGTTCATCGGCCAGCTGCGCAGCCGGCCGCCGGGCGCCCCCAAGAGGCTGACCCGGCTGCCCGCCTACACGACGTGGCGCACCGACGCCGAGCCCGAGCAGGTCCGTGAGGCCGCGCTCGCGATGATGCGCAAGCGGCGCTTCAGGGCGCACGTGGACGGCGATGCGGTCGCTGCGGAGAAGGGCTATCTGCGCGAGGCCGGGAACCTGATGTTCCATATCGCGCTGATCGTCATGCTGGTGGCCTTCGCCACCGGGCAGCTCTTCAAGTCCGAGGGCGGCAAGCTGATCGTCCAGGGCGACGGCTTCGCCAACACGCTGACCCAGTACGACGACTTCAAGTCCGGTTCGCTGTACGACACCGACTCGCTCGCCCCGTTCAGCTTCACCCTCGACAAGTTCGTCGGCACGTACGAGCGCAGCGGCCCGCAGATCGGCACACCACGCACGTACGAGGCCCACGTCACGTACTCCGAGGGTGCGTACGGCAAGCCGAAGAAGGCCGTCATCAAGGTCAACGAGCCGCTGGTGGTCGACGGCTCCAAGGTCTATCTGATCGGGCACGGCTACGCCCCGGTCGTCTCCGTCAAGGACGGCAGGGGCAAGGAGGTCTACAAGGCCGCCGTGCCGCTGCTGCCGATCGACTCGAATGTCACCTCGACCGGTGCGGTCAAGGTGATGGACGGCTACAAGGACGGGACCGGCAAGCGGGACCAGCTGGGCTTCCAGGCGTTCTTCGTGCCGACGTTCGCCGGCGAGGGCAAGGGGACGATGTTCTCCCAGTTCCCGGCCGCGGACTTCCCGGTGCTCGCGCTCAACGGGTACCACGGCAGTCTCGGCGTCGACTCCGGACTGCCGCAGAACGTGTACCAGCTGGACACCTCGAAGATGAAGGCGTTCAAGGGCAGCAAGGGCGAGCAGCTGAAGCAGCGCCTGCTGCCCGGCGAGACGATGAAGCTGCCCGACGGCGCCGGATCGATCACCTTCGAAGGCGTCGAGCAGTGGGCCAGCTTCCAGATCTCGCAGCAGCCCGCCAGCGGCTGGGCGCTCACCGGGGCCATCGGCGCGATCGCCGGTCTCGCGGGGTCGCTGTTCATCCAGCGGCGCCGGGTCTGGGTCCGGGCCGTACGGGGAGCGGACGGCGTCACCGTCGTGGAGATGGCGGGGCTGGGCCGCAGCGAGTCCGCGAAGCTGCCCGAGGAGCTGGCCGACCTCGCAGTCACGCTCAACGACCTGGCACCCACGGTGCCGGACGCGCCCGAAGCACCGGACGCGTCCGGTGAACCGGATGTGGCCGAAGAACCAGGCGTGGCCGCGGCGCCCACAGCGCCGGACGACGCATCCGCCGAAGCACTTTCCGAAGGGGCTGAGAAGTGAATCTCGCCGCCGCAACCAACGAGAATCTGGCACACACCAGCAATGTGCTGATCTATTCGTCGATGGCCGTCTACACCCTGGCCTTCTTCGCGCACATCGCGGAGTGGGTGTTCGGCAGCCGCAGCAAGGTCGGCCGCACCGCCGCCGCGCTGACCGGGGACGGGGCCGCGGCCTCCCCGGCAAAGATCCAGGTCCAGGTCGCGCAGAAGGGCGGCGCCACCGCCGTACTGGACCGGCCGAAGATCATCACGAGGTCCGCCGCCGGCTCGCGGGACGTCCCGGACGGCCCCGGTGCCGCCGGGGGCACGTTCAAGGGCGACCTGTACGGGCGGATCGCGATCTCCATGACCGTCGTCGCCTTCCTCGTCCAGGCCTGCGGTGTCATCGCCCGCGCGATGTCCGTGCAGCGTGCCCCCTGGGGCAACATGTACGAGTTCTCGATCACCTTCTCCACGGTGGCCGTCGCCGCGTACCTGATCCTGATGGCGCTGAAGAAGAACGTCCGCTGGATGGGCCTGCTGCTGGTCACCACCGTCCTGCTGGACCTCGGCATCGCGACCACCGTGCTGTACACCTCCAGCGACCAGCTGGTGCCCGCACTGCACTCGTACTGGCTGTGGATCCACGTCTCCACCGCCATCATCTGCGGCGCCGTCTTCTACATCGGCGCGGTCGCCACGCTGCTCTACCTGTTCCGCGACAGCTACGAGAGCAAGCTGGCGAACGGCACCGAGCCCGGCTCCTTCGCCCAGTCCGTGCTGTCCCGGCTGCCCGCCGCGGCGACCCTCGACAAGTTCTCGTACCGCATCAACGCCGCCGTCTTCCCGCTCTGGACGTTCACGATCATCGCGGGCGCGATCTGGGCGGGCGACGCCTGGGGCCGCTACTGGGGCTGGGACCCCAAGGAGGTCTGGTCCTTCATCACCTGGGTCGCGTACGCCTGCTACCTGCACGCCCGCGCCACCGCAGGCTGGAAGGGCCGCAAGGCCGCCTACCTGGCGTTGATCGCGTTCGGCTGCTGGCTCTTCAACTACTACGGCGTGAACATCTTCGTCACCGGCAAGCACTCCTACGCCGGCGTCTGACCGTTCCTGCGTACGGGTGCGGAACGCGCCCCACCGGGCCACGCTGGAACCATGACCGACGCACTCCCCGTGATCGAACGTGGTACCGCCGAGACCCACGGTGACCACCACCTCCTGCGGTTCACGCTCCGGCTGCCCCACCCCGTCCCACGGGTGTGGGCAGCCGTTGCCAGTTCCGAGGGGCTGCGGGGCTGGCTCGCCGCCGCCGACCCGTTCGAGCCACGCATCGGCGGGGCGATCACACTGCGCTGGCGGGGTACCGACCCGGACGGGAACGCCACGGTCGCCTCCGGCACCGTCACCGCCTGGGACGTCGAGCGCGTCGCCGAGTACACCCTCGAAGGGGTGCACGGCCGGATCCGCTTCCACCTGGAGCCGCCGCGCGGCGAACACGTGCTCCTGCGCTTCAGCAACGAGTTCCCCGGCGACGACGCGCTGCGGCTGGACTGCCTGGCAGGCTGGCACAACCACTTCGAATACCTGGTGGACGCCCTGGACGGGCACCCCGCCGACTGGTCACGGTGGACCCTGACCCGATGGCGGGAGCTGCGCGAGAGCTACGGTGCGGAGGACGGCGGCAAGCAGTTCTGAGCCGGGGGCTTCCCCTCCGGCCAGGCGATCGCCACGAACCGCTGGGAGACGGCCGCCTGTCCGGAGGGGACCAGCTCCACCACCGGCACCGCCTTGTTGTACGGGTTGCCGTGGTTGTCCAGGCAGATCCAGCCGCTGGCCCCCGACACCCGCAGCGACGCCTTCACCCGCGGCCACTGCTCACCCACGTCCACCGGCTGCGGCAGCCGTTTGCGGTCCGGAGTGGCCTGCCGGATGGCGTGCACGGCCATCGCCATCGCGTCATGCGCGATGATCACCTGGCCGTCGGTCAGATCGGCGTAACCGGTCGGGCCGATCGGACCCGCCGGTTTCTTCCCCACCACCTCCAGCAGATCCAGGAAGCTCCGGTAGTCCGCCGCGGAGCCGCCCGTCCTCACCGCCGCCCCGCCCTTCCCCGCCGCCCAGGCGTCCGGGTGCGCGAGCGACGCGTACCGCACCGTCACCTTGCGAAGCAGCGCACTCCGGTCGAGCTTCCTGTCGCCGCCGAGATACGAACCCTCGTCACCGGTGAGCACGGTGAACGCCCGGTTCTGGCAGCCGCGGTCCCCGAGGGCGTTGATGAACTGCCGCAGCTGGGTGTGGCGCCCGGCGAAGAACACCGTCTCCGCGTTCGTGTCGCAGATCAGATGCGTGATCTGCTGGAACGTGTTGGCCGTGGTGCCCTCGTCGGTCGGGTCCTTCGGCGAGGTGAACAACTGCGGCTCGTAGCGGGTGCCCTTCACCAGTGTGGCGAACGCCGCCCTCAGCGTGTCCGTGTAGTTGTCGCCGCTACGGGTGTCCTGCACCAGCAGCGCCCTGTCGGCCTCCACCTTGCCGAACAGGGCCAGCGCGCGCGCCTCGTCCCGGTTGGTGGGGGAGACCCGGGCAAGCCCCGGGAACGGGTCACCCTTCGGGCCGTTCGCGATGTCGTCCGCGGTGATCGTGGTGCCCACGACCGCGATGTGCGCCGCGGTCAGCTCCTTGACCGCCGACTTCACCGTCGCACTGCTGGTGGCGACCCCCGAGACGGCCCGCAGCCGGTCCGGGGCCCCCGTCATCGTCTTCAGACGGTCCACCGCCGGGCGCCAGAGCAGGTTGTTCTTCCCGGTATTGGCGAGCACCAGACGGATCTTCGGCACCTGGTCGTTCGACAGACGATTGGCCCGGTACTGCGCGGCGAACGCGCCCTGCAGCTCATGCCGCATCTTCGTACCCATCGAGTCGTCCGTCGACGTCAGCGGCAACAGCAGCGCGACCGTCACGTAGTGGCCCGGCTTCAGCCCTGCGTTCTCCCGCCCGATCGCCGCCGCGACATCGGTCAGCTTCGCCCTCCCGAAGTCGTAACCGGAGCCGGAGACACCGATGCACTCGTCACTGCCCTGCGGGCGCTCCACACCCGGCACGCACTGCCGGCTCTCCGGGGTGGTCAGCCGGCTGATGCCGTACCACCCCGACGTGATCACCAGCGCCCCGGTCACCACCGTCGTGACGGTCTTCTGCCGGGCCGTGTACCAGACGCGATAACGCAACGGATTACGCATACGAGCCACCGTCCCCCTGGGTCCGTCCTGGTCCGTGCACAGGGGCCGGCGGCCCCGGCGGCATGGACAGCGGCCGCCACGCCCTGATGTCCTGCGGCCAGTGCGTCGCCGCGTCCCACAGCACGCTGTTGCCCGTCGGGTGCCTCCCGGACAGCTGCCGCAGCTCGAACGCCATCTTCTCGGTCACCTCGTCGTCCGGCAGCGCCAGCGGATCGGAGAGCAGCCACACCGCATGGAGCAGCCGGCGAAGCTGCAACTGCAGCTGGGCCGCCCGCTCGTCGAGCCCGGCGAGCCCCGTCTCCTCGTCCGGCAGCGAGCCCGCCGCCTCCCGGCCCAGGGCGACCGCCCGCCGCGGATCGGGACCGCCGCCGCCCAGGGGGCGCGGATACGGCGCCGAGGCGATGAACCGCAGCGCATCCAGCCAGCGCACCACGTCCCCCAGCTCGAACTGCACCCGCAGATGCGTCACACACGCCCCCGCCCCGCCCAGCACCAGCTCCTGATGCAGCCGGTGCGGGACGCTCGGGAAGCTGCCACCGGGCACATACGCCCCGCGCAGCGACTCGTGCACCGCCCGCCACATCGCGTAATGCGGATGGTCGCCGTCCTGGAACCGCAGCCGGTGCAGCAGCAGCGAACGCAGCAGCGGATCGGCGACGAAATGGTCGGGACCGACCTGCCAGTCCTCCGCCCGCAGCAGATCCCGTACGAGCAACGCCACATCGCCGTCCGTCGTCGGGACGCCGCGCAGCCGGGTCCTGGCCAGCAGCCGCGCCGACTCCTCGCCGTGCGCGGCCGCCAGCACACTCAGTACGTCCGGACGCTGCTGCGGCAGCAGCTGCCGCAGCAGCTCGTCCGCCACCCGCACCGGTGGCCGGTCCTCGCGCAGCTCCACCGTGCAGTCGAACAGGGCCCCCGGCACCAGCGTCGCCGGTTCGCGTGCCTCGCCCGCCGCCTGCGCGAACAGCGCCACTCCCAGCGGCCGCCCGCCCGTCAGCCGGTGCACCCCGCGGGCCAGCCCGGCCGGGGTGCGCCTCGCCGGGTCGAACCGGTCGAATGCCGCCTGCACATGCGAGGCGCTCAGCGGGGTGAGGCCCACGGCGAGGATCCCGGACGTCACCTCCGTGGACCGCGCCCAGTGGCTGGCGTGCGCCACCTCCGGCAGCCGGCGCCGCACCGCATGGCTCAGCCCCTCGTGGTCCCGGACCCGGGAGGAGGCGAACACGGCAATGTGATCACGGCCCCCGGCGGCGCGCCGCCGCAGCACCGGCTCGACCAGCTGCCGCCCCAGCACCGTGTGCGCATTGTCGAGCAGCAGCACCGGGCGCCCCCGACGGGCGCCCCACGCCGTACCCCGGTACGCCCGGACCAGGTCCTCGACCAGCGCCAGCACCAGATGGTCCTCGGCGCGGCGACGCAGATCGCCGCCGCGCTCGAAGTCGACGGCCAGCTGCCGCAGCCCGATCCGGCCGTTGCCGCCCGCCTGCGGATAGGTCCCGTACCAGTCGGCCGAACGCCGCTGGCTGCGGCTGAACGTCTCCTCCAGCACCGTCTCCACGGTCGCCTCCGCCAGCAGCCCGGCCATCGGGACCAGGGAGTCGAGCGTGGTCGCGGCCAGCTTCGTCAGCACCTTGGTGACCCAGCCGGTCGCCGCGTCCCCCTTGGAGTGGACGGTGGCCAGCACCGGGCCGAGCGACTGGAGATCGCGCTGCGCCCGGGTCTCGTCCTCCCGGGTCCACGAGATGGAGGCGACCGCGACCAGACCGAGGCTCAGCCGCGGGAACTGCACCGAGGGCGCGGCCCGCACCCGGGCCGCGAACTGGGCGACGAGATCGGGCAGCGCACCGATGACGGGCGTCCAGCCGGGACCGGGATCCTCGGGCGGGGTGACGGCCTCGCAGTCGGCCAGGGCGACCGGGGTGATCTCCCGGTACACATGCCGCAGCTGCTTGAGCACCGCGGTCTTGCCCATGCCGCGCCCGCCGGTCAGCACGACGACGGGCGGATCGTCGCGGTGCTCGTACGCGGCCCTGGCGGAGCCGTAGGGGATGAGACCTGTCAGACGCGCCGCAAGTCCGTCGTTGCCGAAGATCGCCTCGCGTCCGTACAGCTCTCTGTCCACAGCACCCCCAGTGCCGACGCCTGCCCGAACTGTCACATCGTCAACATCAGGATATCGGTGGTGTGTTGGAGAGGGGTGAGGATTTTCGAACGCTATTCGGTACCGATGTCCTCGTTCCAGAGGTCGGGGTGGTCGCGGATGAACTCCCGCATCAGGGCGGTGCATTCGGGGTCGTCGAGCACTACGACCTGGACGCCGTGCTCAGCCAGCCAGTCGTGGCCGCCGTGGAAGGTGGCGGCCTCGCCGATGACCAGCCGGGAGATGCCGAACTGGCGGACCAGGCCGCTGCAGTACCAGCAGGGCGAGAGCGTGGTGACCATGGTCGTGCCGCGGTACGAACGCTGCCGGCCGGCCGCACGGAAGGCGGCTGTCTCCGCGTGCGTGGACGGATCTCCGTCCTGGACGCGGCGGTTGTGGCCCCGGCCGAGGAGCGTGCCGTCCGCGGCGTAGAGGGCCGCGCCGATGGGGATGCCGCCCTCGGCGAGACCGGCGCGGGCCTCCGCGAGGGCGGTGGCAAGCATGGTCCTGTCGTTCATGCGCGTCCTCTCCTGGTGGTCGGTGCGCGGGGGCGGCGCCCCCGGGGGCCGCTGTTCCCGGACCGCCGCTCCATGCGCGTGGTGTGCACGCGGCCCTCGAAGCGTCCCGCAGGAGCGGACAGCACGGCTGCCCCTGCTCGAACGGCCGGGGCAGCCGCTGTATCCGTGAGCCTCCGCGCTACGAGGCGGGCGGAGCGGACCCCTCGGGACCGGCCCCGCTCTCCCGGCGCTTGAGCTCCTCCTCGCGGCGGCGCAGATCCGCCTCCCAGTCCTTGAGGAGCGACTCGTCCTTCTTGCTCTCTTCCTTCAGCGCCTTCAGGAATTCCGGATTGTCGTCCGGCGCCACCCACTCGTGGCGGTGATTGCGGTGCCAGTCGGAGGGCGTACGGCCTCCGGCGGGCACCTGACGCAGCTTGCCGGCGGCCAGCCACACGATCGGGCCGACGATCCAGAAGAGCAGGATGATGAAGACCCAGGCGATCTTCGGCAGGTGCTTGGCCTCGTCCTCCGGGGTGTTCAGACAGTCGATGAACGCGTAGATCGTCAGCGCCAGAGGCAGGAGATAGATCAAGGCCCGGAACATGGTGGAAGGGTCCCCCCACGGAGAGATGGCGGGGCACTGTCCCGCCCCGGTGACGGGCCCAGGGTAGCCCGTGGCCGATACTTGACCGCATGGCTTACGACGATCTTCGTTCCCTCCTCCGGGCGCTGGAGCGCGAGGGCGAGCTCAAGCGCATCAAGGCCGAGGTCGACCCCTACCTGGAGGTCGGCGAGATCGTCGACCGGGTGAACAAGGCGGGCGGGCCCGCGCTGCTCTTCGAGAACGTCAAGGGCTCGTCGATGCCCCTGGCCATGAATGTCTTCGGGACCGACCGGCGGCTGCTGAAGGCGCTCGGGCTGAAGTCGTACGCCGATATCAGCGACAAGATCGGCGGCCTGCTGAAGCCGGAGCTGCCGCACGGCTTCGTCGGAGTGCGCGAGGCGTTCGGCAAGCTCGGCTCGATGGTGCACGTGCCGCCGAAGAAGGTGAAGTCGGACAGCGCCCCCGTGCAGGAGGTCGTCCTCACCGGCGACGACGTGGACCTGGACCGGCTGCCCGCACTCTTCACCTGGCCCGAGGACGGCGGCTCCTTCTTCAACCTGGGGCTCACCCACACCAAGCACCCGGAGACCGGCGTACGGAACCTGGGGCTCTACCGGCTCCAGCGCCATGACCGGCGCACCATCGGGATGCACTGGCAGATCCACAAGGACAGCCGCAACCACTACCAGGTCGCCGCCAAGCGCGGGGAGCGGCTGCCCGTCGCGATCGCGTTCGGGGCACCGCCCGCGGTGACGTACGCGTCCACCGCCCCGCTGCCCGGGGACATCGACGAGTATCTGTTCGCCGGGTTCATCCAGGGCAAGCGGATCGAGATGGTCGACTGCAAGACCGTGCCGCTGCAGGTCCCGGCGCAGGCGGAGGTCGTCATCGAGGGGTGGCTGGAGCCCGGGAAGATGCTTCCCGAGGGACCGTTCGGCGACCACACCGGGTTCTACACGCCGCAGGAACCGTTCCCCGCGCTGACCATCGACTGCGTGACCATGCGGAAGCGTCCGCTGCTCCAGTCGATCGTGGTGGGCCGGCCGCCGACCGAGGACGGGCCGCTGGGGCGGGCCACCGAGCGGTTCTTCCTGCCCCTGCTCAAGATCATCGTGCCGGACATCGTGGACTACCACCTGCCGGAGGCGGGCGGCTTCCACAACTGTGCGATCGTCTCGATCGACAAGAAGTACCCGAAGCACGCCCAGAAGGTGATGAGTGCCATCTGGGGCGCGCACATGATGTCGCTGACCAAACTGATCGTCGTCGTGGACTCCGACTGCGACGTCCACGATCTGCACGAGGTCGCCTGGCGGGCGCTCGGCAACACCGACTACGCCCGGGACCTCACCGTCACCGAAGGCCCGGTCGATCATCTCGACCACGCCTCCTACCAGCAGTTCTGGGGCGGCAAGGCGGGCATCGACGCGACGAAGAAGTGGCCCGAGGAGGGCTACACCCGGGACGGGGGCTGGCCGGACATGGTCGAGTCCGACCCGGAGACGGCGGCGAAGGTCGACCGCCGGTGGAAGGAGTACGGGCTGTGAGTGCGGCCGAAGCGACGCTGGGCCCCGGGTCCGCGCAACCGACCGGCAGGGTCAAGGCGTTCTTGCGGCTCGTGATGATCGAACACTCGGTCTTCGCGCTGCCCTTCGCCTACATCGCCTCGCTGACCGCGATGTTCCACCTCGACGAGAACATCCACTGGGTGCGCCTGCTGCTCGTCACCATCGCGATGGTCGGGCTGCGCACGTTCGCCATGGCCGCGAACCGGATCATCGACCGCGAGATCGACGCCCGTAATCCGCGTACCGCCGGCCGTGAGCTGGTCACCGGTGCCGTCTCCGTGAAGTCGGCGTGGACGGGCGCGCTCGTCGCCGTTGTCGTCTTCCTCGGCGCCGCCGCGCTGCTGAACCCGCTGTGTCTGGCGCTCGCTCCGATCGCCGTCGTGCCGATGGTCGTCTATCCGTACGGCAAGCGGTTCACCCACTTCCCGCACGCCATCCTCGGCATCGCGCAGGCCATAGGGCCCATCGGTGCCTGGCTGGCGGTCACCGGCAGCTGGTCGTGGGACGCGGTGATACTCGGTCTCGCGGTCGGCGTCTGGATCGGCGGCTTCGACCTGATCTTCGCCTGCCAGGACGTCCAGGCGGACCGCGCGCACGGTGTGTTCTCGGTCCCGGCCCGCTTCGGGGTCCCGGCCGCGCTGTGGGGGGCGCGGGTCTGCCATGCGGTGACGACCGGGCTGCTGGTCTGGTTCGGTCTGGCGACGGGTGCGGAGCTGTTCTACTGGATCGGGATGGTGATCGTCGCCGTGGCGTTCGTGTACGAGCACCGCGTGGTGCGGCCGCACGATCTGTCCCGGCTGAACCGGGCGTTCTTCTCCGTCAACGGATTCATCGGTATCGCGCTGTTCGCATGTGCCCTGCTGGACCTGCTGGTGCGCGGCCTCGCAGCGTAAAGGCGGGGGGTACGGCGCGGGCGGCGGAACGCGAACGCCGCGCCCACCCCTCCGATCAGCCCGAACAGATGCCCCTGCCGGCTGATCCCGTCGGCAGGACTCCCCACAACAGTGAGCCGTAGACCGCGGCGATCACGTCGGTCATGGCCGCTCCCTGTTCATGGCCGTCGACGGCCTGTCCTTCATCTGTCGGAACGCGCGGAGCCCCTCGCTCGGTTCCGCAACTCCTGCGCCGGATAGGCTCGGGGGTGTGGAATCGGGGACTTCAGTGAGTCAGCAGCAGCGGCAGCCTTGGATTGTCGGGGTTTCGGGCGCTTCAGGTACACCATTCGCCGCCGCCGTGCTGCGTGGTCTGCTGGCCGCGGGCGAGAGCGTCGACCTGGTGGTGAGCCGGGCCTCGCGGCTGACGCTGCTGGACGAGACCGGGATCGCCTTCCGCGACGCACGCTGGCAGGAGGACCTGCGGAGCTGGCTGGCGCGCGGGGCGGACGGGAAGCCGCACACCTTCGAGGTGGGCGATGCGGAGCTCGACGGCGTACGGCACTGGGCGGCCGGTGATCTCGCGGCCGGGCCGTCCTCGGGGTCGTACCCGGCGAAGGGGATGCTGATCGTTCCCGCGTCGACGGCCTGTGTGGCCGGAGTGGCGCTCGGGCTCTCGAAGGATCTGCTGCAGCGGGCCGCGAGCGTGACGCTCAAGGAGCGGCGGAAGCTGGTCGTCGCGGTGCGCGAGACTCCGCTGAACGCATCGACGCTGAAGCATCTGGTGACCCTGGACGAGGCGGGCGCCGTGGTGCTGCCCGCCTCTCCGGCGTTCTATGCGGGCGCGACGCACATCCAGGATCTGGTGGACTTCGTCGCGGGGCGGGTGCTGGACGCGGCAGGGGTGCCGCACCAGCTGTACCGCCGGTGGGAGGGGAAGCTCGGTGGCTCCCGTGACTGAGGCCGGGTTCGCCCCGGCGGGACTCAGCGCTTCTTCGGGGCGCGCGGGGTGCGGGTCTTCTCGATCCGGTGCGCGGCGGCGGGCTGGTGGGCACGCGAGCGGTTGGCCAGGTCCTGCAGCTCGCGCATCCGGGCGTAGGCCATCTCGATCGTGTACACGGTGTTTTCACTCCTGAGGATTCGAAAGCACTTCTTGGAATATCTGAAAGATTTACAGGGCGTTGGCTCTGTGTGCCTTAGATTCTACACGTAAACTCGCGGTACTGCTGAACAATGGAAGGTTTCAGTCATATGGACGCGGTGGACAGGCAGCTCATCCAGGCCCTGAGAGAGAACGGCAGGGCCTCATACGCCGAGCTGGGACGGCTCGTCGGGCTCTCCGGGCCCAGCGTTACCGACCGCATCAACCGGCTGGAAACCGCCGGTGTCATCACCGGTTATCGCGCCACTGTCGACGCCGCCTCGCTCGGGCTCGGGGTCACGGCCCTGATCGGCATCTCACTCTCCGACGCCGCCGACCACGAGGACGTCGCGCGCCGGCTCAAGGACCTCGCCGAGATCGAGGAGTGCTGGTTCATCGCGGGCGACGACTCGTTCATGCTCAAGGTGCGGGTCGGTGACGTCGACGGCCTGGAGAAGACCATCCGCCGGCTCAGCGGCACGAAGGGCGTCTCCCGGACCCGTACGACGATCGTGCTCTCCACCAAGTGGGAGAACCGGGTCGGGGAACTCCCCGAGGAGTCCTAGGCGTAACGTGGTGGAGCCCCCGGGGGACCGGGGGCTTCTGCCGGTGTCACGGCGGAATCCGGTGGAACGCACAGCACGTCAGAGACATCTGGGAGGCAGCCGCATGGACGTTGGGCTCAAGCGCGAGCTGGAGGAGAAGGTCCGCGCAGGGGAGCGGCTGACCCGCGAGGACGGCATTGCCCTCTACGAGTCGGACGACCTGGCCTGGCTCGGCGGCCTCGCCCACGAGGTGCGCACGCGCAAGAACGGTGACGTCGTGCACTTCAACGTCAACCGGCACCTCAACATGACGAACGTGTGCACCGCGTCGTGTGCGTACTGCTCGTTCCAGCGCAAGCCGGGCGAGAAGGACGCGTACACGATGCGCATCGAGGAAGCCGTCCGCCTCGCGAAGGCGATGGAGGGCGAGAACCTCACCGAGCTGCACATCGTCAACGGGCTGCACCCCACCCTCCCGTGGCGCTACTACCCGCGCTCCCTCAGCGCGCTGAAGGAAGCTCTGCCGCAGGTCTCCCTCAAGGCGTTCACCGCCACCGAGATCCACCACTTCGAGACCATCTCCGGGCTCTCCGCCTCCGAGATCCTCGACGAGCTGATCGAGGCCGGTCTGGAGTCGCTGACCGGTGGCGGCGCGGAGATCTTCGACTGGGAGGTCCGCCAGCACATCGTGGACCACAACACCCACTGGGAAGACTGGTCGCGCATCCACCGCCTCGCGCACGAGAAGGGTCTGAAGACCCCGGCGACGATGCTGTACGGGCACATCGAGGAGCCGCGTCACCGCGTCGACCATGTGCTGCGACTGCGCGAGCTGCAGGACGAGACCGGTGGCTTCCAGGTCTTCATCCCGCTGCGCTACCAGCACGACTTCGTGGACATGAAGGACGGCAAGGTCCGCAACAAGCTCCAGGCGCGGACGACGATGGCGACCGGCGCCGAGGCGCTGAAGACCTTCGCGGTCTCGCGTCTGCTCTTCGACAACGTCCCGCACGTCAAGGTCTTCTGGGTGATGCACGGCGTGCAGACCGCCCAGCTCGCGCTGCAGCACGGCGCGGACGACATGGACGGCTCGGTCGTCGAGTACAAGATCACGCACGATGCGGACAACTACGGCACGCCGAACAAGCTCGGCCGTGACGACCTGCTGGACCTGATCCGGGACGCGGGCTTCCGCCCTGTCGAGCGCAACACCCGGTACGAGATCCTCCGCGAGTACCCGGGGCCGGACGCGGACCGTCGCGAGGCGCCGCAGCCGATGCGCGTCTGACGTCCGGCACGTCCCTGCGTACCGCTCCGTACGAAAGCCCCGGCCGCCGTCCCCGGCCGGGGCTTTCTCGCGTACTGGACGGTTCTTGAGCCACCCATTCGGTACGGGCGGGTGCCGGACGCGATCCGGGGCGCCGACGGGGACGACCGCGACGACATCATCATGCTGCTCCCGCTGGACCGACCGCAGGGGTCTTCGGGCTGATCCTGCCCGCCGAAGTGATCGATTTCGGGGCATGCTTCACTGGTCGGGCAGGATTGTCGTACGTAGAGAGAAGGCCAGCCGTGTCCGCTGCCAAGCCGAGCGCAACGATCCGGTACACCCTGATGCGCCTCAGCATCTTCGTGGGCTGCCTCGTCGTCGTCGCCGTGGCTGTCACCTACGGTCTGCTGCCCTCCGGGCTCGGCGGGTCCAACGTCATGTGGATCGTCTTGCTGGCCCTGCTTCTCTCCGCGCCCCTCAGCTACGTCCTGCTGCGCAAGCAGCGCGACGAGATGTCCGCGCAGATCGCCCCCAGGATCGACCGCGCCAAGGCGCGGCTGGTGGCGAACCAGGGCCAGGAGGACGACGCCGCGTAGCGAGCGCGTGGAGCCCGTGAGGGCCGCGCGAGGGATACGTAAGGTTCCTCACACCCGCAGAGGTTTTCTTCGGAACCCCAGTACCGAGCTTCCCGCTCCTGTACTGGGGTTTCGCCGTTCCCCGGGTCCGGGCAGGTCATGGTTCCCCCAAAGAAGACCTTTGAGGCTCTCAAAGTTCAAGTGTTAACGTGTTCGACATGAAGACAGCTGTGCGCCCTCGCCGTTCGGCGAGCATTCCGCTCGTGGCGCGCCTGCATGTCGATCTCTGCCGCTGTATGTCCGCGGTCTGTTAGCCGCAACGTCGAACCGGCACCATGCAGCGGCGCCGCCCCTGACGCGGGCGCCGCACCCCCGTCCCCCCGTCTCGTTTCCGTGCGCCCCGATGCGTCACATCAGGAGTGTGTCCGTGTCCGCGAATCCCGCGTCCGCCACCGCCGGCACCGGCAAGCCGTCCGGCTCCGGTTTCCGTATACCCAAGGTCCCGTTCTGGGCCCAGATCGTCGCCGGTCTCGTCCTCGGCGTGCTGCTCGGGTGGCTCGCCCGCAGCCAGGACATCAGCTGGCTCTACACCACGCTCGACAAGGTCGGCCACCTCTTCGTCCAGCTGCTGAAGCTGGCCGTCGCCCCCCTCGTCTTCTTCGCGATCCTGGTGTCGATCACCAACCTGCGCAAGGTCAACAACGCCGCCCGGCTGGCCAGCCGCACACTGCTCTGGTTCATGATCACCTCGCTGATCGCGGTCGCCATCGGCCTCGCGATCGGTCTCATCACCAACCCGGGTTCGGGCACCGGCCTGACCCCGAAGGACGGCAAGCTGCCGGAGCACGCGGGCTCCTGGCTCGACTTCCTCACCGGGATCATCCCTACGAGCGTGATCACCCCGTTCACCGAGCTGAACGTCCTGCAGATCGTCTTCATGGCCGCCGTCGCCGGTATCGCCGCGCTCCAGCTCGGCGAGAAGGCCCAGCCGATCCTCACTCTCAGCGAGTCGATCCTGGAGCTCCTCCAGAAGGCCCTGTGGTGGGTCATCCGCCTGGCCCCCATCGGCACCATCGGCCTCATCGGCTATGCGATCGCGGACTACGGCTGGGACCTGATCGGCAAGTACGCGACGTTCACCGCCGACGTCTACATCGGCTGCGCCCTGGTGCTGTTCGGTGTGTACCCGCTGCTGCTCGCCACCGTCGCCAAGGTCAACCCGGTCCAGTTCTACAAGGGCGCCTGGCCCGCGATCCAGCTGGCCTTCGTCTCCCGCTCCTCGGTCGGCACGATGCCCGTCACCCAGAAGGTCACCGAGCGTCTCGGTGTCCCGAAGGAGTACGCGAGCTTCAGCGTCCCGTTCGGGGCGACCACGAAGATGGACGGCTGCGCCGCGATCTACCCGGCGCTGGCGGCGATCTTCATCGCCCAGATCTTCGACGTGCAGCTGGGTGTCGGTGACTACATCCTGATCGCGTTCGTCTCCGTGATCGGCTCGGCGGCCACCGCCGGTCTCACCGGTGCGACGGTCATGCTGACCCTCACGCTGTCGACGCTGGGTCTGCCGCTGGAGGGTGTGGGTCTGCTGATGGCCATCGACCCGATCCTGGACATGATGCGTACGGCCACCAATGTGGCCGGGCAGGTTGTATCACCGTTGATTGTTGCCGCACGTGAGGGCATCCTCGACCGGGATGCGTACAACTCGGCGAAGTCGTCACCGGTCGATGAGCATGACGCGCGTGACGCTGAGCAGCAGGTGAGCGTGCCGGTCGCCGCGTAACGACCACAGCTTCCGCCGAGCGCCCCCGGTCCGTCGAATGACGGACCGGGGGCGCTCGCCGTTGTGCGGGCGCGGGCCGGCACCTCAGGGAGCGGTGCCCGCGGCGACGAAGAGGGGGAGGGCGAGGAAGAGCCGGCCCGTGCGGGCGCGTGCGCGCTGGTCCGCGGTCCAGTCCGAGGCCTCCGCGGCGGTGAGTGCGCCCGTGTCCCTGGCCGCTTCTGCCAGTCCGGTGAGCATCGGCAGCGCCGCGGCGTCGGTGAGGACTGCCGTACACACCTCAGCGACGACGTCCTCGAAGCCTGCGTCCAGCAGCAGATTCCGGTGGCGGCGGGCGGCCCGGGGGCTCGGTACGGTGTCGGCCCGCGCGTGCACGACGGTGCGGGTGAGTACGGGGTCGTCGGAGTCGATGACTAAGGTGTCCCAGTCCTGCCCGATGAGGACGGCCCGCCCGCCGGGGATCAGTACGCGCCGCGCCTCGCGCAGTGCGGCAGCGGGGTCGGCGAGGGCGTGGAGCACCTTGTCGGCGCGGTAGCCGTGCAGGGAGCGGTCGGGGAAGGGGAGGGCGTACGCGTCCGCCCTCCGGATGTCCGCGCCGGGGAGCCGCTCCCGGGCGACGGCGACCATCCGCGCGTCGAGGTCCGCGCCGATGACGCGGGCACCGTGCGCGGACAGCTCGGCGACCGCGGTTCCGGTCCCGCAGCCGATGTCGACGACGGTGGTGTCCGCTCCTGCCCGGAGCAGTTCGTAGCTGTGGCGTCGGAGCGCGGCGGCGCCCGGGATCCGCTCGGCCGCATCGAGGAGCGCGGCGAGAGGCGTGGCGGATGCGGTGGTGGGAGGCGTGGCCAGGGGGGCCGGCACGGGTGCGGTCGGGGATGTGGTCCGGGGCTTGTCCATGGCCGCCAGGCTGCGACTTAATGTCGGCATGAAGTCAAGCGAGGCGGGGACTCTGCTGAGCATCGGGGACGCGGCGGCGCGCTTCGGGCTGCCCGCGCATGTGCTGCGGCACTGGGAAGCGGTGGGGCTCGTGACACCTGCGCGGGACGGTGCGGGAAGACGGCGTTACGGTACGGACGACCTCACCCGGGTCGCGGTCGTCGTCCGGGCCAAGCAGGCGGGTCTCGGCCTGGATGCGATCCGGGTTCTGGTCTCCGCCGCGGACCCCGCCGAGCGTCGGGCGGTGCTCGTCGGTGAGGCGGCGCGGCTGCGCACCCGTATCGCTGCCGTGCAGGCCTCGCTGGACCTGGTCGAGTGCGCGCTGGACTGCGAGCACGACGACTTCACCCGGTGCCCCCACTACCGCACGCACGTGGTACTCGGGCTCTGAGCGCCACGTGCGTATGCGACGCGACGTGCCCCGTTCGCGGGGCAGGGCTGCTGGAACCCGACCTCGGGGTTGTCCGGTGTCGGGCCGTCCAGGAGCGGTTGGGGCGTGCCCCGCAGATGGAGATCGAAGAAGGCCGCGACATAGTCCCGGGTGATCCGCATTGAGCGTTCGCCGGAGAGCGGTGCCTCGGGGTCGACCATGCCCAACTGGCCTGCCAGCGCGGGGACATCGGTGAAGGTGAAGTGGCCGGAGTCGGTGACGGTCAGCCAGCGCTTCCAGCCGTCCAGCCGCGCCCAGCCCTCGTCCCAGCTCTCGTCCTCACCGCCGGGATGGTGGTCGGAGGCGGTGCCGAGCATCAGGAACGGTCTGCCGTCGAGTCCGCCGGCGGGGACCGGGTCGAAGAAGGTGCCGTCCATGTCAACCCCGGCGCGCACGCGGTGGTCGGCGGCCATGGTCGAGGCGGTCGCGTTGCCGCCGATGGAATGACCGGCCATGCCGATCCGGTGCGGATCGATCATGTGGGCGTGAGGCCAGGCCGGGTGACGACCGGTCAGCCGGTCCAGTACGAAGGAGAGGTCCTTGGCCCGCCCCGTGGCCACGGCTGCCCTGCCCGTCGCCGTCGTGGTCTGTTCGCAGGCGGCGCAGGTGAGCAGGCGCCCGCCGGGGAAGGTCGTGCCGGTGGACTCGTAGGCGTGGTCGACCGTCGCGACGACGTAGCCGCGGCTGGCCAGGTCCTCGGCCAGACCGGTGAGCGTGGTCCGCGGAGTGCCGAAGCCGGGGGAGAGCACCACCAGCGGGAACCGGCCGTGTGCCGGGCGGGCGGCCAGGCGGGCGTGGGTGAGGGTGGCGCTGACCGTGGTCGCGGGGATCACGTCCTCCAGGCCCCGGGACGCCAGCATCAGCCGGGCTTCGTCCGTGGTCATGTACGGCGCGGTCGTCGTGCCGCTGGCGGGACGGGCCGGGTAGTGGACCGACACCATCAACTGCCGGGCGCCTACGGCCGGGACCCAGGGGTCCGGGCGGCTCCAGTCGGTCAGATGCAGGGTGTCCCGGCCTGTCGCGTAGGGTCCGGTCGGCCTGGGAACCTCCAGCGACGGTTCGGTGGCGGCGTGTGCCGCAGGGGGCGCATCGGGACGGGTTCCGGGACCCGGGGCGGCTAAGAGCCTGTCGGGTGACCTTCGATCGGAAAGCGGACGCGGTCTGGTGCGTGCGATTCCAAGGCGCCGGAAGGCCCTCGTAGCGGAGCTACTAGGGCATTTCGGCAACGCGGGAAGCGTGCGTGCCAGGGCGTGGCCGCCCGATCAGAGGTCACCCGACAGGCTCTAAGGCGGTCGAGGGTGCGGCGAGCAGGACGGCCAGGGCGATCGCCGCGGCCGTGGCCCGGCTGCGAGGACTGATCATGGTGAAGACGCTACGGATCCGGCTGTGCGGGAACATCGCGCGCAGGGGGGAACCGCTGCCCCACCACAGGGTGATCCCGGGCTCCGGAAGACCCGACTTTCGACGGAGGCATAACCGGCCACTCGACGGCCGCGGAAGTCCTCTTCGTACGACGGGCCAAGGGCTCCTCCCGCACGGCACGCGGCATCCCGGAAGTAGGCCACCACTAAAGCCTGTTCGCGACTTTGGGCCCTACGCATACGTCCTCTGGGCCCAGTGGGTCTATGGGGGAGGCTGAAACTCCGGCACCCTTGAGTCCGTTCAACCCGGATTGATGCCCCGCACCGCACTCCACGCCCGGATTTCGACTCGGAGGACGTATGCGATCCCTACGTATCGCCCTGCTGGCCCTCGTGGCTCTGCTCGCAGGACTGCTCACGGCAACTCCCGCCGCAGCGGCGCCGAACTTCAAGGCACCGTTCCCCTGCGGCCAGACCTGGACCTACAGCCACCATTCGGCGGAGGTCAGATCGGCGCTCGACTTCGTCCGCACGGACGGCGGTGCCACCGCCGGGACTCCGGTCCTCGCCTCGTCCGGCGGGACCGCACACCGCTACTCCCAGCCCAGCGGCGCGGGCAACTACATCGTGATCGACCACGGCGGCGGCTGGCAGACCTACTACTTCCACCTCGCCTCCTACTCCGTCGCCGACGGTGCCTCGGTCAACCAGGGCCAGCAGATCGGCGTGACGGGCACGACCGGCAACAGCTCCGGCGCCCACATCCACTACGAGCAGCTGTACAACGGTGTCGGACAGACCATCGCGATCAACGGCCAGTCGCTGGCCCCGTACCCCGGTTCGTACTACAGCAAGTACCTGACCAGCGACAACGGTTGTGGTGGCGGGAAGTACTGGGTGGACACGTTCGCCAATGCGACGGGTTACGCCGCAGCCAACACCGTTGACGCACAGGGCGTACTGAACGCGGGCACGAACTACGTCTACTGCAAGGTGTGGGGCGCCCAGGTCGCTCGGGCAGCGCCTACAACCACTGGTGGCTGAAGACCGACCTGGACACGGTCTACGCGGGCAAGAACGGTCGCGGCGCGTACGTCTCCGCGTACTACCTCTCGCGCTGGGGCAACGACGAGGCGCGCGACAACAATGGCACGGTCATTCCGACCTGCTGACGGTCCGGTGGGTGGTCCCGTCCGTTTCCCGGGAGGGGGCGAACGGGACCGCCGGGGCAAGCGGGTGCGCGGGACGGGACAGCACAGTTCCGCCGCGATGCGCGGACGTCGCCCGGTGGATCACGCATGGACTGACGGAGCCGGAGTCAGAGCACGCAGAACTCGTTGCCTTCCGGGTCGGCCATCTCCCCGTGATCGGGCCTGCCGTCCATGTCGTGCTCGCGCACCACCGTCGCACCTGCCGAGGTCAGGCGCTCGACCGCCTCGACGACACGCGGCCACCGCTCCTCCCACGGTGTGTCCCGGCCGCCGCCGGCCTGTACGTCCAGATGAACCCGGTTCTTCGCCACCTTCGGCTCCGGCACCTTGGGGAAGGACAGCGTCGGCCCCACGCCGTCCGGGTCGCACAGGTACGCGCCGTCGTCCCACTCCTCCTCCGGGACACCGTGGTGGGCGAACCACTCCTCCCAGCTGCCGAAACCGGCGGGCGGAGGCTTCGGCACGTAGCCGAGGGCGAGCGCCCAGAACTCCGTGAGCCTGGTCGGCTGCGCGCAGTCGAGCGTCACGGTCCACCTGGTCGGCATGGCTCCTCCTCGGTCCGGGGCGAGTGGTGGGGACCGTACCGCGTACCTCTGACACTCACGGACCGCCGGCCTCAGCCGATGTCCTTGAGGACGGCATTTCCGGCGGTCCGGCGACCGGTCGGGGTGACGGATCCGTCGTTCTTCTCCCCCCTCTTGTCTGATGCATCGTCAGGTACGACGATGGCACCCGCCTCGAAAAATGACGAAGTGTCAGAGCCGGTCGGGGTGGAAGCGGAGGAAGGGAGGCGACCCGGTGCCGATACTGCCCGCCGGGCGGCTGTCGTACGGGATGCAGCTCCCGGTCCAGTCGCAGAGCACCATCTATACGGAAGCGTGGGAGGCCTCGGCCGGGCCCGGTGATCTCGCAGAGATCGCCCGCACCGCCGACCGCACCGGCTTCGCCTATCTGGCGAGCTGCGACCACGTCGCGATTCCGCGGCGGCTCGCCGATGGCATGGGCACCGTCTGGTACGACCCGGTGGCCACCCTCGGCTTTCTCGCCGGGATCACCGAGCGTGTCCTGCTGATGAGTCATGTCGCCGTCGTCGGGCTGCGTCATCCGCTCGCCACCGCCAAGCAGTACGCCACGCTCGACCATCTGTCCGGCGGCCGGCTGATCCTCGGGGTCGGGGCCGGGCACGTGCGGGAGGAGTTCGAGGCGCTCGGGGCGGACTTCGACGGGCGCGGCGCCGTGCTCGACGAGACCATCGACGCGCTGAAGGCGGCGCTCGGGCCTGCGGAGTACCCGGAGTTCGCCGGGGAACGGTTCTCGTTCAGCGGGCTCGGGCAGCGGCCGCGGCCCGCGCAGGAGCGGGTGCCGGTCTGGGTGGGCGGTTCCTCGCCCGCCGCGGTGCGCCGGGCCGCGCTGCGGGGTGACGGGTGGCTGCCGCAGGGGGATCCCAGGGACCGGTTGCCGCAGCAGATCGCCAGGGTGCGGGTGTTGCGGGAGGAGGCCGGTATCGAGGCGCCGCTGACCGTCGGTGCCATCACCGAGCCGCTGTACGTGGGGGAGCCGGGGTGGGCCGTGGGGCGGCGCACGCTCAGTGGGAAGCCGGAGGCGCTCGCCGAGTCCTTGCGCGCGTACGGGGCGATGGGGGTGCATCAGATCCAGGTGCGGTTCCGCACCCGGAGCCGCAGCGAACTGACCGATCAGATGGCGGCGTTCGCCGCCGATGTCGCTCCCTACCTCGACCGGCAGTAAGGAGTACGGGCATGGGCAAGCTGGATGGGCGTGTCGTCCTCATCAGCGGCGCCGCGCGCGGGCAGGGCGAGCAGGAGGCGCGGCTCTTCGTCGCGGAGGGCGCCCGGGTGGTGATCGCCGATGTGCTCGACGACCAGGGGGAGGCCCTGGCGAAGGAACTGGGGGAGGGGGTCGCCCGGTTCGTGCATCTCGATGTGAGCCGGGAGGAGGAGTGGCAGGGCGCGGTCGCCGCCGCCAGGGACGCCTTCGGGAAGATCGACGGCCTGGTCAACAACGCGGGGATTCTCCGGTTCAACGAACTGGTGACCACCCCTCTGGAGGAGTTCCAGCAGGTGGTGCAGGTCAACCAGGTGGGCGCCTTCCTGGGGATCAAGAACGTCGCGCCGGAGATCGAGGCCGCGGGCGGCGGGACGATCGTCAACACCGCCTCGTACACCGGACTCACCGGCATGGCCTTCGTCGGTGCGTACGCCGCGACCAAGCATGCCGTGCTCGGGCTGACCAGGGTCGCGGCGGTGGAGCTCGCGAGCAAGGGGATACGGGTCAACGCGGTGTGCCCGGGGGCCGTGGACACCGCGATGACCAACCCGGCCGCACTCGATCCCGCCGCGGACCCGGAGGAGTCCCGGGCGGCGGTGGCGGAGCTCTACAGGAAGCTCGTGCCGCTGGGGCGGATCGGGCAGCCGGAGGAGGTCGCGGCCCTGGCGCTCTTCCTGACCTCGGAGGACTCCTCGTACATCACCGGGCAGCCGTTCGTCATCGACGGCGGGTGGCTGGCCGGGGTCAGTCTGTTCTGAGTACACCAAGAGCTGACGATGTGTCAGGTATTGACGGGTCGGGCGGCCGGTGGAACAGTCGGTCGCATCACAATCTGACGAGGTGTCAGAAATGATTGAGGACGGTGAACCTCCTTGGAATTCGGGCTGTTTGTACAGGGGTACGTGCCCGCCGCGCGCGCCGAGGCCGACCCCGAGGCAGAGCACAAGGCGCTGATCGAGGAGACCGAGTACGTCATCCAGGCGGACAGGTCCGGTTTCAAGTACGCCTGGGCCTCCGAGCACCACTTCCTGGAGGAGTACTCGCATCTCTCGGCCAACGACGTGTACCTGGGGTACCTCGCGCACGCCACGGAACGGATCCACCTCGGATCCGGCATCTTCAACCCCCTCGCCCCCGTCAACCACCCCGTGAAGGTGGCCGAGAAGGTCGCCATGCTCGACCATCTGTCGGAAGGCCGCTTCGAGTTCGGCTCGGGGCGCGGGGCCGGCAGCCACGAGATCCTCGGGTTCATGCCGGGCATCACCGACATGAACCACACCAAGGAACTCTGGGAAGAGACCATCGCCGAGTTCCCCAAGATGTGGCTCCAGGACGAGTACGTCGGCTTCCAGGGCAAGCACTGGTCGCTGCCGCCCCGCAAGATCCTGCCGAAGCCGTACGGCACGTCCCACCCGGCAATGTGGTACGCGGCGGGGTCGCCGTCCTCGTATGCCATGGCGGGCCGGAAGGGCCTCGGCGTGCTGGGCTTCAGCGTGCAGAAGGTCTCCGACATGGAGTGGGTCGTCGAGTCGTACAAGACGGCCGTCAAGGACGCGGAGCCGGTCGGTGGCTTCGTCAACGACAACGTCATGGTGACGTCCACGGCCATCTGTGCCGAGACGCACGCCAAGGCGGTCGAGATCGCGGCCGGCGGCGGGCTGAACTACCTTCAGTCGCTGCTGTTCCGCTACCACGACACGTTCCCGCGGCCCGAGGGCATTCCGCAGTGGCCGGAGCTGCTGCCCGAGTACAGCGAGGAGATCATCGAACTGCTGATCGCCGAGGAGCTGATGATCTGCGGGGATCCGGACGAGGTGCTGCGGCAGTGCAAGCGGTGGGAGCAGGCGGGGGCGGATCAGCTGAGCTTCGGGCTGCCGATCGGGATCAGTCCCGAGGACACGATGACCTCGATCCGGCTGATCGGTGAGCACGTGATTCCGGAGATCGATACGGATCCGGTGCATCGGACCTCGCGGTTCCGGGCGGCGGCGTAGGCGGGGGCTCCGCCCCCGGACCCCCGCTCCTCAATCGCCGGAGGGGCTTGATTTTCCGGCTGAGCCCGGAATCCCAGCCTCGTCTGCGGCGCAGGCCCCGGGGGCTCCGCCCCCCGGACCCCCGCGCCTCAAACGCCGGCGGGGCTTGATTTTGCCGGAGGGCTGAAGAGACGAGCGGCGTCTTCCCGGACCGTCGCTCCGCGAGCCGGGGTGCGTACCGCGGTCGTACGCACCCCGGCTGCACACCCACCGCAGAAGGGAACCCGTCATGCTCGACCACCTCATCCGCGGAGCGACCGTCGTGGACGGCACCGGCGCTCCCCCGTACACCGCCGACCTCGGCATCCGCGACGGCCGCATCGCCGTCGTCGCCGAGCCCGGCACCCTCACCGAGGAGTCCGCGACCTCGCAGGACGCCACCGGACTCGTGCTCGCCCCCGGCTTCGTCGACCCCCACACCCACTACGACGCCCAGCTCTTCTGGGACCCGTACGCCACCCCGTCCATGAACCACGGCGTCACCACCGTCGCCGGCGGCAACTGCGGCTTCACCCTCGCCCCGCTCCACCCCGGCCGGCCCGAGGACGCCGACTACACGCGCCGCATGATGTCCAAGGTCGAGGGCATGGCCCTCAAGGCGCTGGAGGAAGGCGTCGACTGGTCCTGGTCCAGCTTCCGCGAGTACCTCGACGCCCTCGAAGGACGCATCGCGGTCAACGCCGGGTTCATGGTGGGTCACTGCGCCCTGCGACGGCACGTCATGGGCGCCGACGCGGTCGGCGGACAGCCCACCCCCGCCCAGCTCGACGCGATGCTGCGCCTCCTCCACGACGCCATGGACGCCGGGGCGTGGGGGCTCTCCACCACCCAGTCCGCCACCCACTCCGACGGCGACGGCAGGCCCGTCGCCTCCCGGCACGCCCTCCCCGAGGAACTCCTCGCGTTCTCCCGCGCCGTCGGCGAACACGAAGGCACCCAGCTCGAAGCGATCGTCGCGGGCTGCCTCGACCAGTTCTCCGACGACGAGATCGACCTCCTCGTCGACATGACCGCGACCGCCGGACGCCCGCTGAACTGGAACGTCCTCACCATCGACGCCGCCGTCCCCGAACGGGTACCGCGCCAGCTCGTTCCCAGCGAACGGGCCCGCCGCGCGGGCGGCCGGATCGTCGCCCTCACCATGCCGATCCTCACCCCCATGAACATGTCGCTCGGCACCTTCTGCGCCCTCAATCTCATCCCCGGCTGGGGCGAGATCCTCTCCCTCCCCGTCCCCGAGCGGATCGAACGGCTCCGCGACGCCGGCACCCGCGCCGAGATGCTCCGCCGCGCGGACAGCAAGGAGGCAGGAGTCTTCCGGCGCCTCGCCGGCTTCGGCCGGTACGTCATCGGCGATACGTACAGTGCGGCGAACGAGGGGCTCAGCGGGCGCGTCGTCCGCGACATCGCCGCCGAGCGCGGCCAGGACCCCTTCCACTGCCTCGTCGAGATCTGCGCCGCCGACGAGCTCCGTACGGTGCTGTGGCCCATGCCCACCGACAACGATCCGGACTCCTGGGCGCTGCGGCAGCAGACCTGGGAACACGAGGACGTCATGCTCGGCGGCTCCGACGCGGGCGCCCATCTGGACCGGATGTGCGGAGCCCCGTACACCACCCGTTTCCTCGGCGACTGCTTGCGCGGCCGGAAACTCGTCTCCCTGCCCGCCGCCGTCAAAATGCTCACCGACGACCCCGCCCGGCTCTTCGGGCTGCGCGACCGCGGCCGGATCCAGGAGGGTTTCCACGCCGACCTCGTCCTCTTCGACCCCGAACGCATCGACGCCGGGCCCGCCACCCTCGTACACGATCTGCCCGGCGACAGCCCGCGCCTCGACTCCAAGGCCATCGGCATCGTGTCGGTCCGCGTCAACGGCGTGGAGACGCTGCGCGACGACAAGGTGACCGGTGCGGTCCCCGGCACGGTGCTCCGCTCCGGCCGCGACACCCGGACGGTGAGCACCCAGTGACCACACCCCAGCGCCTCTTCATCGGCGGCGAGTGGACCGAACCCGACGACGGTCACTACGAGGTGATCAACCCGGCCACGGAGGACGTCGTCGGTCTCGCGCCCGAGGCGAGCCGCGCGCAGGTGTACGCGGCGGCCGCCGCGGCCCGCGAAGCCTTCCCCGCCTGGTCCCGCACCCGCCCCGAGGAGCGCGCGGCGATCCTCGACCGCGCCGCCGATCTGATGCAGCGCGACCTCGCCGCCAACGCCGCACTCGCCCGGGCGGAGAGCGGCGCGACGACGGGAACGGCCCGGTCCATGCAGGCCGCCGTCGGCGCGGCCCGCTTCCGGCGGTACGCGAGGGGCGCCCTGGAGCCGGTAGAGGAGGCGATCCCCCCGCAGATCAACGAGGCCGGACCGATGGGCAGGGCAGGTGTCTTCGGCGCACTCGCCGTACGCCAGCCGGTCGGTGTCGTCACCTGCATCACCTCGTACAACAACCCCTGGGCCAACCCGGCCGGCAAGGTCGCCCCCGCGCTCGCCATGGGCAACACGGTCGTCGTGAAGCCCGCCCCGCAGGACCCGCTCTCCGTCTACCGGATGGCCGAGGCGCTCGCGGAGGCGGGCGTACCGGCGGGCGTCGTCAACGTCGTCACCGGTTCGGGCCCCGCGGCGGGCGAGGCGGCCGTCGACTCCCCGGACGTCGACATGGTCAGCTTCACCGGCTCCACGGCGGTCGGACAGCGCATCGCCGAGGTGTGCGGGCGCGGGATGAAGCGGCAGCTGATGGAGCTGGGCGGCAAGGGCGCCGCGGTCGTCCTCGACGACGCCGGCCTGGACGCGGCGGTGGCGGGCATCGGCACGACCTTCTCCTTCTACAGCGGCCAGATCTGCACGGCTCCGACGCGCGTCCTCGTCCAGCGGGGCGTCCACGACGCGCTGATCGAGAGGCTCACCGCGTACGCAGGTCATCTGCCGGTCGGCGACCCGGCGGCGAAGGGGACGGTCGTCGGACCGGTCATCTCCGCGGCCCACCGCGACCGCATCGAGTCGTACGTCGAACTGGGCCGGAAGGAGGGCGCCCGGGTCGTCACGGGCGGCGAGCGACCGGCAGGACACGACCGCGGCTTCTATGTCGCACCGACGCTCCTCGCCGACTGCACCAACGACATGCGGGTCGTCCGGGAGGAGATCTTCGGCCCGGTCGTCGTGGTCGTCGCCTTCGACGACGAGGAGGAGGGCATCGCACTCGCCAACGACAGCGACTACGGACTGATCGACTACGTCTGGTCCGGGGACGTGGCGCGGGCCTTCGGGGTGGCGCGGCGGCTGCGCGCGGGCGGGGTCGGGGTGAACACGATCGGCCGGAACATGGAGGCACCGTTCGGCGGGTTCAAGAGGAGCGGGGTGGGGCGTGACGTGGGTTCGTACGCGCTGCATGCGTACAGCGAACTCCAGGCGATCGTCTGGCCGGGCTGAGCATCGGGGCGGGGCGGTCGTCCGGATAACGGACAAGCGCGGGAAAATTTCGAATCAGTATAAATCGGACAGTGCTGCGGTTCTCGTACGATGATCCAATCGAGCGGGACCATCAATTGAGTGGCGATCTGCGATGTTCACATTCAATTCACCTGCGTTCGGCGATAATTGGCCAGTCAATCCAAGGATGAGACGCTGGAGTCTCGCACTCCGGATATGGATATCGCAGCGCATATCGTCCTCTTTATGACTCAGTTGGACGTGCGGCCGGAGGCCGGAGACACGGGCCGGGGCACCGCCCCGGCCGACGGCGGTGTTCGCAGCAAGGGCCTGGGCGGCAACTCCGTCGGTCTGATGGGCAGCGCCGTCATCGGCATCTCGACCGTCGCCCCCGTCTATTGCCTCACCTCCACCCTCGGCTCCACCGCGGGCGAGGTCGGCGTCCAGATGCCCGCGATCTTCCTGGCCGGCTTCCTGCCCATGCTGCTGGTCGCCTTTGCCTACCGCGAACTCAACAAGGTCATGCCGGACTGCGGCACCTCCTTCACCTGGACGGTGAAGGCATTCGGCCCGCGCGTCGGCTGGATGTGCGGCTGGGGCCTGGTCATCGCCACGATCATCGTCCTGTCGAACCTGGCAGGCGTGGCGACCTCGTACTTCTGGCTGCTCGCGGGCGAGATCACCGGCAGCGACTCGATCGCCGCCCTGGACGACAACAAGCCCGTCCACATCCTCACCTGCCTCACCCTGATCGCGGTCGCCACAGCGATCAGCTACCGGGGGATGACAGCCACAAAGGGCATCCAGTACGCACTGGTGGGGCTCCAACTCGTGGTCCTCGCCCTGTTCGTGGCGATGGCGGTGCAGAAGGGGGCGAGCGGCGACTTCGCGTCGTCGGTCCACTTCTCGTGGTCGTGGCTGAACCCGTTCGCGGTGCAGTCCTTCGCCGCCTTCACCGCCGGCCTGTCGCTGTCGATCTTCATGTTCTGGGGCTGGGACGCCTGCCTGACCGCCAACGAGGAGACGTCCGGCAGCGAGAAAACCCCCGGCCGCGCCGCACTCATCGCGATGGTCGTCCTGGTCGGCTCCTACCTGGCGACCGGCATCGCCGCCCAGATGGCCGTCGGCTCCGGCACCACCGGTCTCGGCCTGGCCAACCCGGACACCTCCGACAACGTCTTCGCCGCACTGGCCGGCCCGATCATGGGTCCTGGCCTCGGCATCCTGCTGTTCGTCGCCGTCCTCGCCTCGGCCGCGGCGAGCCTCCAGACCACGTTCATCCCCGTGGCGCGCACGGTGCTGGCCATGTCCACGTACGAGGCCCTGCCCGCCTCGTACGCCCGGGTCCACCCGCGCTTCAAGACGCCCGGGAGGGCAACCGTCACGGCGGGCGTCGCGACCGGTGTCTTCTACACGGTCATGACCCTGGTCAGCGAGCACGTCCTGGTCGACACGATCTACGCGCTCGGCCTCATGATCTGCTTCTACTACGCGCTGACGGCGTTCGCCTGCGCCTGGTACTTCCGCGCCGAACTCACCCGCTCCGCCCGCGACCTGGTCTTCAAGGGCCTCTTCCCGGTCGTCGGCGGCATCCTGCTCACCGCCGTCTTCGGCAAGACCCTCTACGACATGTGGGACCCGGCGTACGGCTCCGGCTCGTCGGTCTTCGGGGTCGGTTCGGTGTTCGTGATCGGCGTGGGGCTGCTGCTGCTCGGCGTGGTGCTGATGGTGGCGATGCAGCGCAGGAGCCCCTCGTTCTTCCGCGGCGAGGTGCTGACGAAGGAGACCCCGGCGCTCGTCGTCGAGGACTGAGCGGTCACCCCGCCACCCGCCCCTCCAGCCGTCCCAGCACCCGTCGCCCCGCCCGCCCCACGGCCACGGGAACCAGAGCGGCGTGGCCCGGGACGCGTACGCCGCCGGTGAACGCCACCAGGGTGTGGTCCTGGGCGGTCGCGGACGGAGTGGCCGCCATGCCGATCAGCAGGAAGCGGCTCTGCAGCCATACCCAGCCGGGACGGCGGATGCCGTCGAAGCGGGCCCGCAGGCCGAGGCGGCCCACGGCCACGGCCTCGATGCGGTCGCCATCCGCACGGGTCACGCGCAGGCCGCGCATGTCCGGGACCAGGCGGGCCAGTTCGCCGTCCAGGTCCGCGAGGAGCGGGGCGATCGTGTCGTACGGGGCGGCGATCTCGCGGGTGGTGACACGGGCACCGCGGACGCCCGCCACGAGGGCGTGCAGGCGGCGGACCGGGTCGAGGACGGTTGCGGTGGGCCAGGGGGCGGAGCCCGGGGCGGAGTGGTTGTCGGTCATGACGACCAGGCCTTTCTGAAGGAGTCCCGGGCCCGGTGCAGCCGTGACTTCACGGTGCCTACGCGCAGGCCGAGCAGTGCGGCGGCGGACTGTTCGTCGAAGCCCTCGATGTCGCGCAGGACCAGTACCGCGCGGTGTTCGGGGGAGAGCCGGGCGAGGGTGTCGTCGATGTCGGCGGCCAGCTGCGGGTCGCCGCGGCCGGGCAGCGAGGTGAGGTCGGCGGGGACGGCACGGGCGGTGCGGCGGGCGACACGGACCGCTTCGCGGCAGGCGATCGCGCGCACCCAGCCGTACAGCGCGGCCGGTTCCTTCAGCGTCCGCAGACCGCGGAAGACGGCGACCAGGGTCTCCTGCACGGCGTCCGGTCCGTCGGCGAGCGCGATGGGCGTGCAGATGCGGCCCGCGTACGGGGTGAGGAGGTCGAGGAGTTCGTTCATGGCGATCGTGTCGCCGCGCTGGGCGGCGCGTACCAGCGGCACCGCGCGGTCGTGGTCATCGGACACGGGCGGGGGCTTCCTCCGTCGCGGTCTCGTTCTTTCTGGAGTCGTCCGTCGCCGCCAGTCGGAACGCGGCGGTGGACATGGCCAGGCACAGGGGCGTGTACAGGGCCAGGTTGAGCCAGTAGAACGTGTCTCCCGCCCCGTCGTCGAGACCCGCCCGTACGCCGAACGCCCAGGCGACGCCCGCCAGTCCGCGGACTGCCGCACCGCAGCCGACGGCCAGTGTCGCGGCTTGCAGGAGACGGCCGAGGCGGTGGCGGCGGCCCAGCCGGGCGCGGGCCACGACCAGTGCGGATCCGGTCAGCAGCATGGTGGCCAGGGGGAGCAGGACCGGCGGGGTGAACGGCACGTCGGCGCCCAGTACCGCGTACGAGAGCGTCGTGACGTCCTGTGCGGGCCAGGTGGAGCCGGTGGACCAGAAGAGGTGCAGCAGGGCGTCCGTGGTCAGGACGGTGGCGATGGCGGCGGCGAGCGCGGTGGGGGTGGCGGTGGGGCGGGTCGGGCGCATGACGGCTCCTCTGCGAAGAACGGGTGACGGGATGCGTCACCCCACAGAGGAGCCGGACCGGGGATTCGTTCCCCGGTCAGTGCGACGTAGTGCGTTTCATGGTGCGGGAGCCGGTGACAGCGGCACCCGGGCGGGCCCGCGCCCCCTTCCGCGGGCCCGCCCCGGTGCAACCGTTCGCCCGGTATGCGCATCTTCCACTGCTGAAGATCAAACCGGTTCCGGGGAGCGGGGGAACGATGAACAGGCCGTTGCGACACATAGCCATCTTCTGCGGGCTGCTGGTGATGGCCCTGCTGCTGCGGACGAACTGGCTTCAGTACTTCCAGCGCGAGGCACTCTCCACCGACAAGCACAATCGCCGGGTGCAGATCGCCCAGTTCGCCACTCCGCGCGGCGACATCATCGTCGGCGGCAAGGCGATCACCGGCTCCAAAGCGGTCGACGGCGCGGAATTCAAGTATCAGCGGACCTTCAAGCAGGGCGCGATGTACGCCCCCGTCACCGGCTACGCCTCCCAGGCGCAGGGCATGTCCCTCCTGGAGAAGACGTACGACACCATCCTCAGCGGCCAGGACGACCGGTTCGCCTTCCGGCACGCCAAGGACATCCTCACCGGTGAGCAGCGCCGCAGCGGCGATGTGATCACCACCATCGACCCCAAGGCGCAGGAAGCCGGCTACAAGGGACTGACCGACCTCGGCGCCCGGGGCGCGGTCGTCGCGCTCGATCCGCGTACGGGCAAGGTCCTGGCGCTCGTCTCCACCCCCTCGTACGACCCGTCCGTCTTCGCCGGGAACACGTTCAAGGAGGGCCACCGGTTCCAGGCGCTCGTCGAGGACAAGAGCAAGCCGCTGGCCAACCGCCCACTGCGCGAGACCTTCCCGCCCGGCTCCACCTTCAAGATCCTCACAGCGGCCGCGGCCCTGGAGAACGGCGTGGTCACGGATGTCGACGCCGCGTCCGACGCGGTCTCCCCGTACCCCCTGCCGCTCTCCTCGAACAGGATCAGCAGTGAGGCGGGTGACGCCGTCTGCAACAAGGCGTCGATGAAGACCGCCATGCAGCACTGGCGGTTTCCACTGATCGTTGCGAATCAGCGGTAGGCGAGTTCCTTTGACCAGCGTCTCATGGCCTCGGCGGGGGTGCGGTCGCCCAGGACGCGG